>NZ_JBVHLU010000078.1:0-55126 GCF_055558835.1 Embleya sp. NPDC025285 | reverse complement strand
GGCCGGTACGGGAGTCCGGCCGGCGCGCCCGTCCCGGGCAACAGCGGCATGCGCGTCGTCGCGGTCGGGTAATCGCGATGAGTTTTCCCGACCGATCGCGATGAGTTCTTCCGACCATTCGAGTCCACCCCTCGAGGACCCGCTGGACTCGTAGTGGACCCGCGGTGGATTTCGGACCGGAATCGAACGACGACGCGCGGCACCGCCGCAGAGGAGTCACCCCATGACACTGGACCTGCAATCGCCGGCCGCGACCATCGCCCGGCTCGCGGACGGGATCGAGGACGAACGACTCGACGATCCGACGCCGTGTACGCACTACAGGATCCGGGATCTGCTTTCCCACCTGGTCGGGCTGACCGCCGCGTTCCGCGACGCGGCGCGCAAGGAGTTCGGCCCGTCGACGCAGACCGCACCCGGTGGCACGATGCCCGCCCTGGATCCGCGGTGGCGCGATCTGCTGTCTCGGCAGTTGCCCGAGATGGTGGACGCCTGGCGCAAGCCGGACGCGTGGGAGGGCGAGACCCAGGCCGGTGGCGTGACGTTGCCCGCCGAGATCATGGGCCTGGTCGCACACAACGAACTCGTCCTGCACGGCTGGGACCTGGCCCGCGCGCTGGGCCGGGACTACACGGTGGACACCGCGAACCTGGAGGCGTCCCTGGCCTTCCTCACCCCGCCGCCGGACGCCGACCACTCCGTCGACGCCCCCGTGGACGCCCAGGGCCTGTTCGCCCGCGCGGTGCCGCTGCCTGCCGACGCTCCGCTGCTCGACCGCGTGGTGGCCATGGCCGGACGAGCCCCGAACTGGCCTGCGGCGGAGTAGGCGCGGGCCGCGACGGGCGGGCGGATCGTACCGGCCGGATCGCTGCGGAGTCGCCCGCCCGCGCCGCGTCCGCCGAACGCTCGTGCGCCTCGGCCAGGTCCTCCTCCGTCGGCGCGTCGTCCTGGGTCAGCCGCGGTCGCCAGTAGCCCGCGAACTCGATCCGCCCCTTGGCCAGGCCGCGTTCGTCCACCAGGTGTCGGCGCGGCGCCCGCACCACACCGGCCTCGCCCGCGATCCAGGCCCGCACCGAGCCGCCGGGCAGCTCCGCACCGCGCACCACGCCCAACAGCACGTCGCGGTCCCCGGGCGGGACTTCGCCGCGATGCAGCCAGTGCACGGTGAGTTCGGCTCGGCTCGGCTCGGCTCGGCTCGGCTCGCGAAGTGTTGATTCTCGGCCGTGTCGGCACCTCGGCGTACACGATCGCGCGAGCGCCCGCCGGCAGCGATGCCAGAATCGAGCCGATCGCGGGCAGCGCGGTCTCGTCGCCGACGAGGAGGTACGTATCGGCGGCGCCGAGCGCGCGGGCGTAGCTCGCCGACGGGCCGCAGCGGCCCAGCATGTCGCCGGGCCGGGCCGTCCGGGCCCGAGAATCCAAGGGTTCGAGAGAGACCGAGAGCCCGCTACGAACCGCCGGGGCGGCGGCCGGGTAGCGTGCGAGGCGTACCGGATCTTCCGGGAGCACGGACCGCGAAGGGAACGAGCCGCACGATGACGCCGCAAGCGCAGAGCCCGCACGAGGACACGGTGCTGGTCGATCGGGTCGGCCCGGCGGGTCGACTCGGACGGATCACGCTGAACCGCCCGCGCGCGATCAACGCGCTCGACCACCCGATGGTGCGCCGGATGCACGCCGCGCTCGCGGAATGGGCGGGCTACGACGAGGTCGCCGCGGTGTTGGTGACCGGAGCCGGCGAGCGCGGGCTCTGCGCGGGTGGCGACATCCGGGCGATCCGTGCCGACGCACTCGTGGGCGGGCACGCGGCGCGCGAGTTCTGGCGGGACGAAT
The DNA here is from genome assembly GCF_055558835.1 of Embleya sp. NPDC025285. Taxonomy (NCBI): domain Bacteria; kingdom Bacillati; phylum Actinomycetota; class Actinomycetes; order Kitasatosporales; family Streptomycetaceae; genus Embleya; species Embleya sp. NPDC025285. The sequence continues at coordinate 53,293 of NZ_JBVHLU010000078.1, read as the reverse complement.
ACCTGCTCAACGCGCGGATCGCGGCCTACCCGAAGCCCTACGTGGCGATCATGGACGGCGTGGTGATGGGCGGCGGCGTCGGCGTCTCCGCACACGGCGACGTCCGGATCGTCACCGAACGCTCGACGGTTGCCATGCCGGAGACCGGGATCGGCTTCGTGCCCGACGTCGGCGGCACCTACCTGCTCTCCCGCGCGCCCGGCGAACTGGGCACGCATCTGGCGCTGACCGCCGGGCCGATCGGCGCCGCCGACGCGATCCTGTGCGGGCTCGCCGACCACTTCGTACCGGTCGACCGGTTGCCGGCGCTGCTCGACGCGCTCGCCGCCGAGGACCCGGCCGATGCCGCCGCACGCCACGCCGAGATCGCGCCGGCGGGCGAACTGGCCGAGCGGCGCGAGTGGATCGACGCGTGCTACGCGGCGGACAGCGTCGAGGAGATCATGGACCGGCTGCTCGGCAGCGGCGAGCCGGCCGCGAAGGAGGCCGCCGAATCGATCGCCGGGAAGTCGCCGACGTCGCTCAAGGTCACCCTGGCCGCGCTGCGCCGGGCCCGGGAGTTGGATTCGCTGGCTCTCGTGTTGGACCAGGAGTATCGGGTCTCGTGCGCGTCGCTGGCCACGGCGGACCTGGTCGAGGGCATCCGCGCGCAGGTGGTGGACAAGGACCGTGATCCGCGCTGGTCGCCCGCGACGTTGGCGCAGGTCGGTCCGGCCGAGGTCGCGGCGTTCTTCGCGCCGCTGGGTGAACGGGAGTTGGGGTTGGCGGCGACGACCCGCTGAGCGCTGCGTCGCCGGTCGGTTCGTCCGTCGCCGACCCGACGGGCCCATCCGGCCGCGGGCCGCGGTGCCACGTGGCCCCGGCGGGCGAGACCTGTCCCAGGGATGCCTGAGCCACCTTAGGCACCCGCCGGGCGGGAGTGGCCCGGCGGATGCGGCATCCGCCCGATGTCGGCGACCCGACTGGCCCGCGAGGCTGTGACCACGAGCCGGACGCACCGGGTCGGAGGGAACGGGAGCGGGTCATGGTCGAGTACGACATGTTCAAGGCACGTGAGCGCGAGATCCTCGCCGGCGCGGAGCAGTCACGAGTGCGGCAGGCGGCGTGGCGGGCGCGCCGGGCCGAGGCGAAGGCGCGCCGGGCCGAGCGTGTGGGGGCGGCGGCGCTGGCCACCCTCGCGGTGATCGAGGTAGGCGACGTGCACCGGCAGTTGCACCTCTTGGCTCGGTGAGCACCGGGAGCACCGGGAGCACCGGGAGCACCGGGAGCACCGGGAGCACCGGGAGCACCGGGAGCACCGGGAGCACGCCCAACGGCGCTTCGTGGCAGGTCTGTTCCCGTCGCGCGGCGGGTGTCCTCGGGCGCCGCCGAGCATGGCCCGTGGTCGGCTCTTCCCGCGCGACGACTCCCGTGGGAGAGTGATCGCCGCACGCGCCGAACCCCGGATGGGCACGATAGAGGTGTGGAACTGTGTCGGTCCTCGATCTCACTCCAGAGCGCATCGCCGAGGATACGCGGTACCTGCTTCGTGACATCCCGCCCGACCGCACGATTTTGCTGCATTCATCGCTCAGAGCCTTTCTGGAGCCCCTGTCGGCCCGGGAAGCGACCCGCGGTCGTGACGGTGCGGGTCCCGGTGTCGTACGGTCGGGCCCCGAGGCCGATATGGCGAAGGTCGTCGTGGACGGGGTCGTCGACGGCCTGGGACGCGACGCCACCCTTGCCGTACCGACCTTCACCTCCTGGAACTCGCTGACCTCGCACGCCTATCGGGCCGCGGTCGAGGGGAAGACCCCCGAGGAGCGCGCCCGCATCGAAGCCGCCCTGCCCGCTTTCGATCCCGCAACCACCCCGTCGGAGGAGGTCGGCTTCCTGACCGAGGTGATCCGGCGGCGCGGATTTCGCAGCAGACATCCACAGACGTCGTTTGCCGCCATCGGGAAACGTGGTCGCGAAATTGTCGACGGGCACGACCCGCGCAGTCACTTGGGCGAGGCTTCCCCGCTCGGCGCCCTGTACCGAACGCCGAACACCCACATTCTCATGGCGGGCACCGACTGGGACACGTGCACGGCCTTCCACCTGGCGGAGTACAAGCGGGAGAATCCACAGGAGCGGCACTACCAGACTCGGGTGTACAGCCCGCTCAACGGTCGCGGTGAATTCACCCAGTACCGCGACGTGGTCCTTGACGACAGTGACTTCATGGGCATCGGCAAAGCCTTCATGGAACACGGTGCCGGCCTCACGAAGGGTGGCTTCATCGGAGGCGCGAAATGCCTTTTGGTGCCCTTCAAACCGGCCGTCGACTTTGCGGTTCGGTACATGGAAGAGAATCGTGTACCGCTCGCGCCGGAGGACCTGAGGAAATTCACGATGCAGCGGGACCTGGTCGACGGGTATACCCAGACCAAAGAGTTCTCGCAGGAGCGGCAGAGCTTTCTGCTCCGCCCGGTGGGGGCGCGTATTTCGTCGAAGCAGCTCGGGTTGACCATGACGCCCGCGTCCGAGGCGCTGCGAACGCCCCGGAAGGACCTCAGTCACCGCGATCGGGTGACCGACCAGAGCCCGGCCTACCGAGCCGCGGTGTCGCGCCCCCGGGAAATCTCCTCGGAGTGAGTCCGGCCGCCCGGGTCCGCCGTGGGCTTCGCTTTCACGGCGTCGGTTCGGGTGTGCGCGGGCCCCGCCGGGTGATCACGCGGGTGGTTGTGGTGGTGGGCAGAATCGGGGGTGGTTCGGTGGGCTCCGGCACCGGCCCCGGCAGCGGGCGAGGGGTACGCCCCGGGCCGAACTCGAGCGCGATCACGTGTTCGCGCAGGGTGCGGTCGAGCAGGACGACGGAGGCCGCCTCGGGTACGACCGCGCCGCCCTGTACGGACAGCGCCAGCAACAACTGCGCCAGACCGCGCCGGTGTTTGTCGAAGACCCGCCCGGGGACCCAGCGCCCGCGCCGCTCTTGGCCGGCCAGCGCGTCGGCCGCGTCCACCGCGAGCAGTACCAGGTGAAGTTCGCGCCGCTGTCGGCCGGCGGATCGGGCCAGCCAGCGGCGCATCCAGGGTCTGCTGCCGCAGTCGTGCACCAGCACCGGTCCGCCGCCGCGCACCTGCGTGCGCAGCCGCCGCACGTGTTGCAGTCGCACCCACGGCCGATAGACCGCGTACGGCAGCCAGCCGGGCATCCGGGTCTGATATTCGACGTGCACCGTGCGCGGGTCGATCACCGTCGCCGATCGGGACCAGCGGTGCAGCAACGTGCTCTTGCCACTGCCGGGCAGCCCGGAGACCACCACCACCGAGTCGCTCGGGTAGCCCAATACGGCGGGCCCGCGCTCGCGTCCGCGCAGGTCCACCATCCCGCGCGGGCGCAGCGGCAGGCCGGGATCGGCCGGCGGTTTTTCCCGCGCGTCCGTCCGGTCCGGCCTGTGCGGCTCGCCCACTGTCGCCTCCCCCACAAGCGGACATCCTCACAGGTCGCGCCGCCTGCGGGGCAGCCGGGGCCGCCAACGATAATCATCGTCGACGGCCGCCGCCGCGTGGGAGTGGACGCGCCCGGCCACCGCCCGGTCACCCGGTCGGTGGCCGGCCCGGACTTCCGCACGTGCCCGCCGACCGGACCGGCGAGCGGGGCCCCAGGATGTTCAGCCCGTCTTCGCCTCCCGCGGCTCGTGCCGGTCCCCGTCCCGGATCAGCCACGTGCACAACACCGCCGCCACGAACGCCAGGACGGACATCAGCAGGCACACCTGTGCCAGGCCCGCCGTGAACGCCTCGCGGGCGCTGTCCAGCGCGGCCGGATGCTCGGACAGCGGCTCGAACCGCCCGGAGACCACGCCGTCCCGAGCCTGGTCGACGGCGCCTTCGGGCACCCCGCCGCGCGCCGGCACGTCGCCGCCCAGTTCGTCCCCCACCCGTGCGGTCAGCAGCGCGCCGCCGGCGGCGACCCCGATCGAAGTGCCCAGCGGGAAGAACATGTCGGTCGCACCGGAGGCCCGGGCGGCCGCGGCCGGGGACGCGGCCTGAACGTGGCTGCGGGGCGGAGTCGGGCGCGACGCGGAGCGGAAAGCGGGGCCGGGCGCGGAACCGGGTGGGCCGCCTCCGACGGATGGCGAGGCGGTGGCGCTGAGGGCGCGGCGCGCTTATGGCCGAGTCGGAGTGCGTGGCCGGGCCGTTCGTGGGCGCGGCTCATGCGGCGAAGCAGCACGGTCCACACGACGGCGGGCCGGTGCGCGGCGGCGTCGGGCATCGGCGCGGACCGGACCCGGTCTCAAGCGCAGTGCGGTGCGTGAGGGCGGGCGACTGCGGCGGTGGTGCCGGGGGCGGCGTGGTGGGTGGGAGTGGGGCCGTCAGTGGTCCTTGACGGTCAGGCCCAGGAGATGCGCGAAGGCGGGCGCCAGGGTGAGGAGTTGGGCGGTGTTGATGGTGGCGCCGCGTAGCGCTTCGAGGCCGGACGCGATGTCGAGGGCGCCGGCCTCGCGCAGGTCGACCCGGGTCATTCGGGCGCCGTCCAGGCGGGCCCGCTCCAGGGTCGAGCCGGGGAAGCCCACGTCGGTCAGGGTCGCGCCGGCGAAGTCGACGTCGCGGAGCAGGCAGTCCACGAAGGTGACCTCGCGCAGCTTGGTCTGCCGCAGGTTGACCGAGTCGAACTTGCACTGATGAAAGACCACGCGCCGCATCGTGGCGCCGAAGACCTCGGTCCCGGCCAGTACGCACGCGGTGAACTCGGCGTCCATCCACGCGGTCTCCGCGAAGTCGACCCCCACGACGCGCGCGCCGTGCAGCCACACGTCGTCGAACCGGGCCCGCCGGTACCGGCCGCCGGTGAACGTGACCGCCGAGAACGCCGACGACGTGAACGCGGAGCCGCCGCCCTCCACCTCCACGAAGGCATTGCCGTCGAAGTGCGCGAGTTCGTGGTCGCCGTCCCGGTCGAGTTCGCCCTCGAACGCCACGAGGCGGTGTGCGTAGGGCAGTTGCGCGAGTTCACGCGGGGTGCGGGCACGCATCGGAATCCTCCATGGACGCATCGTCGGGACCGGGTCCCACTGGCGACTCCCACCCGCGACAGTGCATCGTTCGGCCGGGGCGGGAGTGCCCCATGCCTATCGTGCGACGCGCCGTTTCACCGAATCGTCGAGGCGCGCACGAGGGTCGATCGGATAGCGCCGTACCGATGCGAAGGCAGTCGTAAATCACCCCATTTCAGCGCCGAAGGGCACCTGTAATTCTTGTCACTCCCCGCCATCGGCTGCCCGGCCGGCCGCCCTCCGAGCCCTCGCCACAACCCGACCGAGCGTCCCACCAGGGCTGTTGCCGCACGGTCGAGCGCACGGCGGCCGCGAACGTGCCCTCCGCGCCGAGTTCGCTGAAAACGATTCTGCGGCCGAGGTGCCGTTGCCGGTCCGGCTCGCTTCACGGTCATCCGTGTGTCAGGAGGGGAACGGGGCCAGTGGTGGTTCTGCGCCGGCGGCCAGGGCCTCGATGCGCGCGGCGATGCCGTCCAGGGATCGATCGGGGGTCTGGGTGTAGATGTGCAGGGCGTACGCCTCGCGTTCGTCGGGGCCCTGGCGCAGGTGGGCCGGCGTCGCGGCGAAGGCCCGCAGACCCTGGCCGCCGGCGGCCGGTTGCTCGCAGAGTTCGCTCATGTCCACCGCGGACACACCCCCGCCGCGGAACGGTCGTCCTCGATCGCGATCGGCGACATCGCCCCAGCGAACAGCACGTGGCAAGCCGCCATCGCCTCGACGCCCAGGCCGCTGCGGGCCGGCAGCGCGACACCGTGGTCGATGATCGGCAGCGCGGCCGGCACGTTCGGCCCACGCAGCGCGAGCCGCCGCGCGACCCCGGGATAGGCGCGCAGGATCGGCCGGGCGGCCAACAACAACTCGCGGAACCATTCCCGCCACGGCAGATCGGGATCGAGCACCGGGAAGCGGGCCACGACCTCCTCGCCCACCGCGTGTGCCACCGCGTCCCGATCACCCACGTGGTGCTGGAGCACCTGCGGCCACGAGTCGAGCGCGGTGGCCCGACTCCGGATCGTCCAGCCCTCCACCCCACCTCGGCGGTCAACGCGGTGGCCACACGCACGACCCGATCCCGCGTCACCGGCTGGTTCGAGCGCACCGGCGTAAGCCTGGCCTTGGGCACGACAACCACACCCTGACCACTCGGATCGACACCCACGACCCACCCAAACCACGGGACGCCCACACCCACCCCGGGCGGCCGGGCCGACACCCACGATGGAGCGTCACGGATCCCGCGCCGCCCCCACCGGCCACTTCCCGCTCGCGCCCACGCGAACCGGACCCACGCCGACCCACGACCCACACGTCTCCGAACCACGCCGACGCGGCCACGCCCACCGACACCCGACGGCCCGCACCCTACGCACCGACGTACCGCCCCGACGCCCTCTCGTGTCCCGTGGGCGCCCGGGCCCTAGGGTCGTGGGTATCGAATCGAGACTCGGGAGAGTGGGTGTGGGCGTGGGCGCGCGTGTGGTGGCGGTGAGCCGGGAAGCGGAGCATCGGTTCACGAAGGCGAATGTGGAGAGCATTCGGCTGTTGGCCGGACTCGGAGTCGAGGGCGATGCCCATCTCGGGGTCACCGTGCAACATCGTTCCCGGGTCGCGGCCGACCCCACGCAGCCCAATCTGCGTCAGGTCCACCTGATCCACGCCGAGTTGTTCGAGGAACTGGCCGAGGCCGGCTTCACCGTCGCGGCGGGCGAGTTGGGCGAGAACGTCACCACCCGCGGGGTCGACCTGCTCGGTCTGCCCACCGGGACGCTGCTGCGCCTGGGCGCCGAAGCCGTGGTCGAGGTGACCGGGCTGCGCAACCCGTGTCCGCAGATCAACGCCTTCCAGGACGGCCTGCTCAAGGCCGTCGTCGGCCGCGACGAGGCGGGCGGCATCGTCCGCAAGGCGGGCATCATGGCCATCGTGCGCACCGGTGGCGACATCCGGCCCGGCGACGCGATCGCCGTCGAGTTGCCCGCGCCACCCCACCGCGCACTCGAACGCGTCTGAGCGACCCACTCGCCCGGCACCGAGTTCCGGAACGCCGCCAGGGCGATCAAGGTCGCGGCCATCCACCCCACGGCCCACCCCACCGGCCCGCGCCGGTGGTGGTGTTCTCCACGCTGCTCGGCGCCGCCGTCGGTGTCGCCGCCGGATGGCGCGGCGGCCTGCTCGACTCGCTGCTCTCGCGCGGGTCGGAACTCACCCTCGCCTTTCCCGGGTTGCTCCTGGCGATCCTGATCGTGTCGGTGAACGGCGAGGGATTGATGGCACCGGTCGTCGCGCTGGCGATCGCGTACTTCCCGTAACGTGAGTCGGCTGACCCGCTCGCTCGTGCTCGCCGAACGCGAACGCCCCTACATCGCCGCGTACAAGGTGCAGGGCCACTCCGGGGCGCAGATCTGCCTGCGGCACGTGATCCCCAACATCGCGCCGGTGGTGCCGGCGCAGTCCACCGTCAACTTCGGGTACGCCTTGATCGACCTGGCCGGCCTGTCCTTCCTCGGCCTCGGCGTGCCCGCCCTCACCCCCGACTGGGGACGCATGGTCTTCGACGGCAAATCCGCCATCCAGAGCGGTTGTCCGCTCTCGGCAATCGTCCCGTGTGTGGTGATCGTCCTGACCGTTGTCGCCTTCAACGTCGTCGGCGAGCGCTGGGCCGACCGAGTAGCCGGGAGGCGGCGGTGAGCACACTCGACATCCGCGGGCTGCGGCTGCGGCTCCCGCACACCGCCCGCCCGGTCCTGGACGGCGTCGACCTGAGCGTCGGGGCGTCCGACACGGTCGCGCTGGTTTGGTGCCGCGTCCCGGCTGGGACCCTCGGGCGATCGGCGTGGCCCGGCGCGCACTGGCGGCGCAGGACGCCCGACCCGACGAGGCCGCCTGACCGCGGCAGGTGGAGGTCGCCTCAGTACACGTCTCGGACGTACCTTCGTTCGCCCGCGAGTTGCCGCACGTACGCCTCGGCGTCGTCCTCGGACAGGCCACCGTGCGCCGTGGCGATCTCGCGCAGCGCGCGGTCGACGTCCTTGGCCATCCGGCCCGCGTCGCCGCAGACGTAGAAGTGCGCTCCGCGTTGGAGCCAGTCCCACAGTCTGGGTCCGTGCTCGCGCATCCGGTCCTGGACGTAGATCTTGGCCCGTTGGTCGCGGGAGAACGCCAGGTCGAGGCGTTCCAGTCGGCCGGTGCGCCGGAACTCGGCGAGCTCGTCGCGGTAGTAGAAGTCGGTCGCCCGGCGCTGCTCGCCGAAGAACAGCCAGTTCGGGCCCGGGTGGCCGCGTGCCTCGCGGTCGGCCAGGAAGCCGAGGAATGGCGCCACCCCGGTGCCCGGGCCGACCATGATGGCCGGTGCCAGCGGGTCGGCCGGCGGCCGGAAGTGCGGCGCGCGTCGGACGAAGATCGACACCGGACCGCCGGCCGCGGCGGCCTCGGCCAGATAGGTCGAGCACACCCCCTTGCGCACGGCGCCGGCCTCGTTGCGGTAGCGCACCACCGACACCGTGATCCGAATCTCGTGGGGGTGGGCCAGTGGGCTGGACGAGATCGAGTACATCCGCGGCTCCAACCGGCGAAGCACACCGGCCCATTCGTCCGCCGCGGCACGGATCGGGAAGGCTTCCAGGACATCGACCGCCTGTCGACCCCAGCTCCACTTGGCCAGTTCGCCCCGGTTGTCCGCGCGGAGCAACCGCGCCAGGTCCCGGTCGCGGGTGCGATCGGCGACGAACCGCAACAGTTCCGGGGTGATCCGGGTGATCTCCAACCGCGTCCGCAACGCCTCGCCGAGCGGTAGTTCGCCCAGGTCGGGCAGGGTGATCGGCGCCGTCGGGTCCAGACCGGTCGCGGCCAGCCACTCGGCCACGGTCTCGGGGTGGTTGACCGGCCATATCCCGAGCGCGTCCCCCGGCGCGTATTCCAGGGCGGCCTGCTCGCCGCCTCCGCGCGCGTCGAAGACGAACTCCCGCACCTCCTTGGCGGATCCGGGCAGCCCGAGCAGCCGATCGCCGATCAGTGGAGCGGGAAAGGGCGTCGCCTTCGAGTAGCCGAGGCCGGCGGGCGGCGCGGTGGGAGGTGCACTCGCTGGCGCGGGCGGCACGGCGGTGGTCGAGAGTGGGCCGGCCGCGTCCGCGGCCGGCGAGCCCGGTGCGCCATCGCCGGTCAGGGCCGCGACCACTCGCTCCAGCCACTGCGCGGCGGTCCGCTCGTAGTCGGGTTCGCAATCGGCGCGCGGGGTGATCCGGGTGCCGCCGAGTTCGGCGAACCGCTCGTCGAGCCGCCGCCCGTGCGCACAGAAGTCGCTGTAGCCGGAGTCGCCGAGGGCGAGCACGCCGTAGCGCAACCCGTCCAGCCGGGGCCGCCCGTCCACGGCGAGCGCGGCCCAGAACCCGGCCCCGCCGTCCGGTGCCTCACCGTCGCCGAAGGTGCTGGTGATCATCAGTACGGGCACGCCGATCGGCAGCGAATCGGGGGTGCGGTCGGCCATCTCCACCACGCTCGGCCGCAGGCCCGCCTCGGTCAGCCGGCGCGCGGTCGCGCCGGCGACGTCCTCGGCGTTGCCGGTCTGCGAGGCCCACAACACCAGCACGTCGTGGTCGTCATCCGCCGCCGGCCTCGCCGGCCCGGGTTCGGTCGCCGGCTCCGGTCGGTGGGCGGGCTCGGGTCGGAGCGCCGGCTCGGCGTCCGCTCCGGAGAACATCCCGGCCAGATACCCGTTGACCCAGGTCACCCGCTCCGGCGCGATCGGGGAGCGCGCCGGCAGCACCGGGACGCGGGCGGCTCCGACCGTCGCCAGGGAGCGCGTCGCGCCGGCCATGAACCCGGCCAGGTAACGTCGTTCCTCGTCGGTGAACACGGGCGGCGCGAGGTCCACGAAATCGCCGAACCCGGCCGGTTCGCCGCCGCCGGGCGACGCCGCGGGCTGTTGCTCCGGTACCGGGTGCGCCTTTCCGGACTCGGTTCGGGACGGCCCGGCCACCTTGGTCAACGCCACCGCGCAGGCCTTGAATTCGGGCTGGAAGGAGATCGGGTCGACCGCGTCGTTGGTGACCGCGTTGATGCCGAGGTACTCGCCGAACCGGTCGTTCCAGTGGAACGGCGCGAAACAATCGCCGGGCCGGACGCGGTCGCTCACCTGAGCGGGCAGTACCGCGCGCCCGCGCCGGGAGGCCACCTCGACCCGATCGCCCGCCGCGACGCCCAGCGCGCGTGCGTCCTCCGGGTGGATCTCGACGAACGGACCGGGGTTGAGCCGATTGAGGGTGGCGATCGTGCCGGTCTTGGTCATGGTGTGCCACTGGTGCGGTAGTCGTCCGGTATTGAGCACCATCGGGTAGTCGTCGTCCGGCAGTTCGGCCGGCGGCAGGTGCGGCCGGGCGAAGAACGCCGCCCGACCGCCGGGCCTCGGAAAGCGCAACCGCGGCCGGCCGCCCGCCGTCGGTGTGTCGTCTTGGACCAGGTAGCGGATCGGGTTCCGGTCCGGGCCGTCGGGAGCCGAACTCGGCCACTGCACGGGCGTATCGCGCAGTCGCCGGTAACCGACCCCGCGCAGGTCGTAGCCGGTGGTCGGGTTCCACGCCCGCTTCAGCTCCTCGAACACCTCCTCGGCGCTGTCGTAGTCGAAGGCGTCGGCGAACCCCATCTCGCTCGCCACCCGGGCGATGATCCGCCAGTCCGGCAGCGCCTCGCCGACCGGATCGGCGGCCTGCCGGGAAAGGGTGAGGTTGCGCTCGGAGTTGACCATGACACCCTCGGTCTCCGCCCACATCGCGGCCGGCAACACCACGTCGGCGTAGGCGTTGGTCTCGGTGTCCGCGAACACGTCCTGGACGACCACGAATTCGGCCGCCTCCAGACCCGCGATCACGGTCGCGCGGTTCGCCACCGAGGCGACCGGGTTGGTGCAGATGATCCAGCACGCCTTGATCTCGCCGGCGGCCATCCGGGTGAACATGTCCACCGTGCCCAGACCCGGTTCCGGCCGCAGCGTGCCCGGCGGCACACCCCACAGGTCCTCGACGAACTCCCGCTCCTCGGCCACCATGACCGAGCGCTGGCCGGGCAGTCCCGGCCCCATGTAGCCCATCTCCCGCCCGCCCATCGCGTTCGGCTGACCGGTCAGCGAGAGCGGGCCGCTGCCCGGTCGGCAGATCGCGCCGGTGGCAAGGTGCAGGTTGCACAGCGCGTTGGTGTTCCAGGTGCCGTGCGTGCTCTGGTTGAGCCCCATCGTCCAACAGCTCGTCCACTCCCCCGCCGCGCCGATCCAGCGCGCGGCCTGCCGGATGTCCGCCTCCGGGATGCCGGTGATCTCGGCGACCCGGGCGGGCGGATAGTCCCGCAGGAAGTCGGGCATCACCTCCCAGCCCTCGGTGAACTCGGCGATGAACGCGGGATCGGTGTCGCCGTTTTCCACCAGCAGGTGCAACAGACCGTTCAACAGCGCGAGGTCGGTGCCGGGCTTGATCCGCAGGAACAGATCGGCCTTGTCGGCGGTGGCGGTGCGGCGCGGGTCCACCACGATCAGCTTGGCGCCGGCCCGGACCCGATCCATCATCCGCAGGAACAGGATCGGGTGGCAGTCGGCCATGTTCGCGCCGATCACGAAGAACACGTCGGCGTGCTCGAAGTCCTGGTACGAGCCGGGCGGTCCGTCGGCGCCGAGGGAGAGCTTGTAGCCGCTGCCCGCGCTGGCCATGCACAGCCGGGAGTTCGACTCGATCAGGTTGGTCCCGACGAAGCCCTTGGCCAGCTTGTTGGCCAAGTATTGGGCCTCCAGGGTGAGTTGGCCGGAGACGTAGAAGGACAGCGCGTCCGGCCCGTGTGCGTCCAGGATCTCCCGCAGTCGCCGTGCGGTCGCGCCGATCGCGGCGTCCACGCCGGTCGGCACGGGCGGCGCGCCGCGGTCGTCCCGGACCAGGGCAGTGCCCAGTCGGCCCGGCGCGGCGAGCAGATCGGCGCTGGTGGCACCCTTCGTACACAACCGACCGCGGTTGGTCGGATGCTTGCTGTCACCACGGGCCTTGACCACGGTGCGGCGTCCGGTCGCGGTGTCGATGGTGACGTCGAGCAGCATGCCGCAGCCCACGCCGCAGTAGGAGCAGACGGTCCGCACGGTGGTGTCGGCTGCCCGGGGAACCGTTGCCGACACGGGCGTTCCTCCTCGTCGTTCGGGTTGTTCGGGTCGTTCGGGCCGTTCGGGCTGTTCGGGCCGTTCGGGCTGTTCAGGCTGTTCAGGCTGTTCGGGCCGTTCGGGCCGTTCGGGCCGTTCGGGCGGTTCACGCGGTTCGGGCCTCAGAGGCTCGATATGCCGTTACGCGGAGCGCGCACGTGGTCTCGGCCCATGGCGGGGTGAAGCCCACGTTCCGGACGCTAGAGAGCGGTGGTTTCGGCGGCGTGACACACCTCGGCGTCGGGGGTTACGTCGATCGCACGGGCGCGATGGCCGGACGGTGAGGCGCGCCGCGTACCCGGTGTGGCGATCCGCCGCGCGGGGGCGCTCCGTAACGCGTCGAGGACTCTCGGTCGATTCACGAGTTGTCGTGACGATACGGCGCATCGCCCGCGCCGGGAGCATGGCGCCGCAAACGCCGGCCCGGTTCGGTCGGCGGTGGGGACGGTGGGATGGGCTCGAAGGACGGGGCGCGGGATCCGGATCCGTCCGCGGCGGGCGCCGTACGGATCGGCCGCGGACGATACCGCTTCCCGTCCTCCGCCGCGATTGCCCGCGCGAGACGCCGGCGGACCGGACGAGGAATCGGCCCACGAGGACCCGCCGGACGGCGAGTACGCCGGCGCGCCGCGCCCTCCTCGCCGGCGGGTCGGCACGGTGTCCTCGACGCGGCGCCGGCGTTCGTCGACGGGTGCGACCGCGAGCGCGCCGGCCCGGCAGCCCCGCCACGTCCGGGCGCACGAGCGCCTTCGCGAACCGCGATTCGTGGGTGATCGGCCACGGCGCCGGCCATTGCCGATCCGTCTCGGCCGCGTACGCACCGGCGAACTCGGCCCTTGTTCGCGCGTGTTCGATCCGGATGGACGCCCCGCTCCCCGGGCCGCGCCGGGGAGTTGGGGGCGATGCCTCGGCGGATCAACTCCGCGCGGGTCGAGACGCCGAGCTTGCGGCGAGCGTCAGGACTCCTGCCCCTGCTGCCCGGCGAGCAGCGCGGCGAGCGCCGCGACGATGTGCGCGTCGGTGGTGGCCTTGTCCACGCCCAGGCCGGCGAGCACGCCCGTGCCGTCCTCGAACTCCAGCAGGGCGAGCAGGAGGTGCTCGGTGCCGACGTAGTTGTGCCCGAGCCGCAGCGCCTCGCGGAAGGTCAACTCCAGTACCTTGCGGGCCGACGCGTCGTACGGAATCAGGTCCGGTACCCGCTCGGCGGTCGGCGGCAGCACGGCGACGACCGCCTCCCGAAGGGCCTCCGGGGTCACGCCCTGGGCGACCAGGGCCCGCCCGGCCAGGCCCGCCGGCTCGGCGAGCAGTCCCAGCACCAGGTGTGCCGGACCGATCTCGGAGTTGCCCGCCGCCCGGGCCTCGTTCTGCGCCGCCACCACCACGTTGCGGGCCCGGTCGGTGAACCGGCCGAAGCCCTGGCTCGGATCGAGGTCGGCCTCGCCGGACGCCTTCGCGACGAAGCGCTTCTGTGCCGCCTGCTTGGTGACGCCCATGCTCGTACCGATGTCCTTCCAGGACGCGCCCGATCGACGCGCCTGGTCCACGAAGTGCCCGATCAGATGGTCGGCCAACTCCCCGAGGTGGTCCGAGACGAGTACCGCGTCGGACAACTGCCGGAGGGCGTCGGGATGGGTCTGCTTGATGCTCTCGATGAGGTCGTCGAGCCGCACCGGATTCGTCATGCGCACAGGATTCTCCATGCGTCAACCATAGGTTGACGATCATGGTTCGTCAACCAACAGTTGACGGCTGATCCCATCCGCTCTCCTACCCGCTCTCCTCCCCCGATTCCGCCCCGCCCTTCCGCTCGCCCGCGCCCGTCCCGCCTCCCGCGTCCTTCCCGTCCCCCGCGCCTGCCGGCCCGTCCAGCATCGAGCGTGCCGAGCGGACCTCCCGGCGCACGTCGGTGAGCGCGTCGCGCGGGTCCTCGGCGGCCGGCCGCGCCGCCCGATCGGGCGCGTCACCGCTGCGCATCGAGGCGGCCAGCGCGCGCAGTTCGGCGGCCATGTGCGCGGCCGCCTCGGGCGAGGGCGGCGGCGCGCCGTGCGCGGTGTGTACCGCCGCCGCCGTGCCGGTGTCGATCACCCGCTCGACCGCGACGATCAGCGGCCACCACGCCGCGGCCCGCGCGCCGGCCGGCGGCGGCTCGCCCAGCGCACGCTGGAACTCGGTACGCACGTCGGACAGATCGCGGTAGATCCGCCGCCGGGTCCGCGCCCGCGCGGCCTGATCGGTCTTCTCGTCGAACGCGCACTCGATGTACCGCGCGGTATCCTCGACCGCCGTGGCCAGTCGGGCGCCGACCCGGGTGTGCCAGCTCTCCGGCCACAACGCGTAGCCCGCCACCAACACGATCGCGCAGCCGATCAGACTGTCCACCAGGCGCGGCGCGAGCAGCCCGACGCCCTGATGCCCGAGCAGGTCGGACAGGATCAGGATCAGCGGGGTGATCACCGCGGTCTGATAGCCGTAGCCGCGTCGGGAGAGGATCGGCAACGCCGCCGCGAGCACGACCACGACCGGCACCTCCCACCAGCCACGCGGCACGAACTCCAGGATCACGCCCGCCACCACCAGCCCCGCCGCCGTGCCCAGCGCGCGCAGCAGGGCGCGGGAGAAGACCGAACCGAAATCCGGCTTGAGCACGAAGGTGACGGTCAGCGGCACCCAGTACGAGCGCGGTACGTCCACCACGGACACCAGCACCTGGGCCACCCCGATGCACAGGGTCAGCCGCAGGCCGTAGCGCCAGGACTCCGCCGACACCAGCAGGTTCCGCGCGCCGGCGGCCACCCGTTCGGGCAGAGTTCCGGGCCGGCCGACCCGGTCGGGGGTGCGGTACGCGCCGGACAACGTCTCGTGCGCGTGCTCGATGGCGGCGGCGACCGCACGGTCCGCGGGGTCGGTCGCGGCGCTGCGCGGAGCCGCGCCGGTGGGCACCGTGCCGCCGCGGACCGCCGCCGCGATCTCCCGTACCGTGTCCACGTCCGCCTCGCCCACCCGCCGGTCGTCGGCGTGTACCGCAGTGGCCGCCTCGACCAGCAGGCCGACCGAGTTCAGCAGCGCGACCAGGCGCGACATGCCGCGGCTGCGGCCGGGCGCCACCGCGCGGCGGCCGAGCAGCAGGTCGTACGCGTGGTTGAGGGTCGCCGTCACCTCGGCCCGGGCCGTCTCCCACTCGGCGGTACCCGCCGCGGCGAGCAGATTCGCGGTCGCGTCGTACGCGTCGGCGACGGCGGCCCGTTCGGGAACGCGCGAGCGCGCGGGCCAGGCGAGCAGCGCCATCACCAGGACCAGCCCGGCCCCGACCAGCGTCAACATCGGCGCCCGCCACCACGGCGAGGGCATCGGCAGGCCCGCCCCGATCACCGCCATCAACAGCAGGTTCAGCCCGGACGCGGAGGCCACCGCGCCGATCGTGCTGATCATCCCGGCGACCAGGGCGAGCACGGTCAGCATCGCGACGGCCGACCAGCCGTGGCCGAACTGCGCGCTGCCGAGCGCGAGTCCGATCGCGCCCACGATCTGCGGCACCGCGATGTTGAGGACGCGCAGCCGGTAGGCGTCCGCGGTGTCCCCGAACACCGCGCCGAGCGCGCCGATGGACACCAACGCGCCGGACGCGCTGTCGCCGACGGCCACCCCGACCGCGAGCGGCGCCGCGATGCCGATCGCGGCCCGTACCGCGGCGGCCTTGGGCATCGGACCGGGGGTGGCGCGCAGTGTCAGGGTGAGCCACTCGGGCGGCGCGAGCCGACCCGGGCGGGCCGCGCCGTCGGCGCTCTCCGTACCCTCGGCGCGCCGGTCACCGCTCGGATCCTCACGTTCGGTCATGGTCATCACAGGATCCCGAACGAGACGAGGCAAACGGACAAGGCGCGCGGCGCCGGACGAGTGCGGCATTCCGCTACGCGGACCACGGTACCGATCGCCTGCCGCGCGCCGACGACCGCCCCGCCCCGCCCGCGCGTCGCCCGGCCAAGCGCTCAGCCCGACGCGGACTTGCGCGCGTGAACGAAGAGTTGTTCCTCGGGCCCGGCCTCGGGGTGGTTCGGCCGGAAGACGGTGACCGCGTGGTGGACGATCTCCAGGCCGGTCGCGCGCAGCCGTACGAGCAGTTCGTCGGTGCCGTGGCTGGTCACCCGCGCCCGGTGACCCAGCCACAGGATCTCCACGCCGTCCGCCTCGGCCGGTACCGTCGCGAACGCGAGCAGCCCGCCGGGGGCCAGCCGCGCGCCGAGGCGGTCCAGTTGGGCGTCCAGATCGGCCCTGGGGAGTTGAAGGAACGGGAAGAACGCGCACACCGCGTCCCACGCGCCGTCGTCGTCGACCAGATCGCGCGCGTCCAGTTGCTCGAACGTCGCGCTCTCGACCTGGGTCCGGGCCAGGTCGACCATCGTCGCCGAGACATCGATCCCGGTCACCCGATGACCGGCCGCGGCCAGCCGTTCGGCGGTCGGCCGCCCGGTTCCGGAACCGATGTCGAGCACCTTCGAGCCGGGCGGGAGTTCGGCGATCAGCCAGTCCAGCGCGGCCAGTTGCTCGGGCAACCCGGCGAAGGCGGTCTCGTACGCGGCCCCGACGGCGTCGAACAGGGCGGCGGCCGGGGACTCGGCGCCGTGGGCCAGCGGCGAGTGCGAAGCAGGTTCGGGGCTCATGGGAGAGGGCGTCCTAATCCTTGAGTAAGTGGTCCCGATCTTCTCGCGCGAAACACGAGTCGATGATGCGGATACCGGGTCGGCGAGCGTCCGACCGCGCCGGCGCGGCTCCCGGGTCCGGCCGCGGGAGCACGGGCTATCGGCGCAGCAGGATGCCCCGGATGAACGCCGCCTGCCCCGCGTGCTGAAGGTCGTCGGCGATCACGCTGACCAGCCGCACGCCCAGGGTGACCGCCGGGGTCCACGCCTCGTCGACCACACGATCCAGGTCCGCGGCCGACAGACCGCGCACGAACCCGATGGTCTGCTCGTGCACCGCGTCGTAGTAGCCGGTGAGCAGTTCCGCCGAGTCGACCCGGACCGCGGCCACCGCCTCGGTGTCGTGGCCGTAGCCGATCGCCCGGACCGGGAAGGGCAGTTCGAATCGACCGTGCCAGTCCTTCGCCGTCCACACCTGTTCCAGGCCCGCGACGTCCGAGACGTGGTCGTCCTGGACCCGGGCCAGATGCCAGATCAGCCACGCGATCGAGTTGGCGTCGGCGTCCAGCCGCTCGGTCAACTGCTTCGCGGTCAGCCCGTCGACCGCCTCGTGCACCACCTCGCGCACCCGACCGAACCCGTCGACCAGTAGCTCCGCGCTGTTCATCGAACTCCTCGCTCCGTCCGTCCCACCCGATCCACCCGACCCGATCGATCCGATCCGACCCGGTCCGACCCGATCGGCCCATCGAGCCCCGCCGCCGCGCTCCGGCGCGGTGCTCGACCCCGTCGACCCTGCTACTCCTGCCCAGCCTGCTCCCGGTCGTACACCTGCCGGGCCGCCTCGATGCTCGGCCCGTGCCGATCGGCCCAACGCACCAGGCCGCTGAGCGACACGGTCAGCTCGCGCGCCACGTCGGTGAGCGTGTACTCGACCCTCGGCGGCACGGTCGGATACACGGTGCGGATCAGCAGTCCGTCGCGCTCCAGCCGGCGCAGATTCAAGGTGAGGACCCGTCTGCTGATGCCCTCCAGCATGCGCTCGAGCTCGGTGAAGCGGATCGGGCCCTCGGCGACGGACACGAGAATGCCGATACTCCACTTGCCCGCGACGTGGTCGAGCGTGCCCACCACCCGACACGCGTTCGCCCAGGTGACCCGATCCGGGTCGGTGTCCGGGAGATCCCGGTCCTCCCGTCCCGGGCTTCGGGCCGCGGGACACTCGGTGACCTGGACGGGTTCGTCGATGTTGCTCCGGGACGTCAAAGTACCTCCTCGCACGAACCGCCATGGTCACACTCGCGGTGGGCCCGGCGGTAATCGCGGGGGGCGGTGCCGGTGAGGGCGCGGAAGTGTCGACGCAGGGCGGCGGGCGAGCCGAATCCGGTTCGGGCCGCGATGCGCTCGACGGGGACGTCCGTTTCGGTCAGCAGTCGCCGAGCCTCGTTCAGGCGGGCGCGGAGCAGGTATCGGAGCGGACTGAGACCGGTGTGGGCGTGAAAGCGGCGGGTGAGGCTGCTGACGCTGGTGCGCGCGTGGGCGGCGAGGTCGGGGACGGTCAGCGGGCGGTGCAGGTTGGCTTCCATCCAGCGCAGGGTGGGTTCCAGACCGACGCTTTCGGTGACCTCGCGGTCGATGGTGTCCCGGACGTCGTCGGCGTAGGTGTGCAGCGGTGTGATGAGTTCGCGGCTCGTCTCGACCGCCACCCGCCGGCCGTGGTCCCGGCGCAGTACGGACAGGCAGACGTCCAGGCCCCCGAAGATGCCCGCCGTCGTCAGGAACGGCCCGTCCTCGACCACGGTGCCCAGTGGGTCGACCTCGATCCGCGGATGCAGATCCGCCAGTTCCTCGGTGTGTCGCCACGCGGTCGTGGCGCGGCGGCCGTCGAGGAGGCCGGTCGCGGCGAGGGTGAACGTGCCGGTGCCGACGGCGGCGATCCGGCTGCCGCGCGCCGCCGCCGCGCGGAGCGCGGCCGTGACGCGGGCGGGTGGCTCGTCGCGATGGCCGTCGTGTCCGAGGACCAGTACGACGTCCGCGTCGGCGAGGCCGTCGAGGCCGAACGGCGTGTCGATCCGGAGCGAGCCCGGGGCGCCGGTGGTGCGCAGTCCGGGGGCCGCACAGAGCCGGACCTCGTACGCCACACCGGGATGTTCACGGCAGGCGGTCCCGAACACCAGTCCGGGAGTGGTGAGTTGAGACCCCGGAACCCCCTCCGAGGCCAGGACGGCGATCACTGACATACCTGGAATCTAGTCCGCGACCGGACGATTTCTCCTGTTCTCGGCCTCGACATCGGTCCCATCCGCATCCGCGCCGTTCGCGGGGACGGCGCGGATGCGGACGGGACCGGGTCGGCCCGCGCCGATGGCCCGGAACGGGGGCCACCGGCGCGGGCCGGGTCACGTCTTCGGGATCAGTGGTTGTGCCGGATCGTCTTGTTGATCCAGTCCTTGTAGACGGTCACGTTGGTGTACAGACCCGGGCCGGTCGCGCAGCCCTCCTTGCCGTCACCGTCGCCCGATGTGGTCCCGATCAGCTCCCAGCGGCCACCCTTGCCGCGCTGGATCTGCGGGCCGCCGGAGTCCCCGAAGCACGCCATGGCCCCGGGCTTTTGGCTGACCGTGCACAACCGGGTCGCATCGGCGCGGCCGAAGCACTCCGCCTCGGAGCCGCGGCGGGTGTCCAACTGCTGGAGCCGGTCGGGGAACACCGCGTGCTCGATGTCCTTGTCGACGGTGGTGCCGAAGCCGAGGATCCGGGTGGGCGTACCGACCGGTCCCGCCTTCTTGGCGATCTTGATCGGCTGCTGGGAGACCGGGCGGTCCAGCCGGATCAGCGCGAGGTCGTCCTTGTTGGGGTCGTCCAGTTTGTAGCCCGGGTGGGTCACGATCTTGTCGATGTTGCGGACCGTGCCTCCGGTGGCGCGGTCCGGGCTGCCGATTCGCACCTTCCCCTCCAGCACGATCGGCAGTTCGGGATCGACACAGTGCGCCGCGGTGAGGACCCACTGCCGGTCGATCAACGTCGCCCCGCACTGGGCGTCGATGCCTGCCGCGACCTCCGGGACCATCGCCATGAACGGGTAGCGCTGCGTCGAGTCCTGCCCGTTGACGATGGCGCCCGCGCTGCCGGCCATCGCCGTCGCGCCGAGCACGACCGCGGCGCCGACCGCCGCCATCGATTTCGCGAACAGGCCGCGCCGCCGGCGCTCGGGGCGGGCGTCGAGCGTGGGCCGAGAGTTCGAAGAGGGCATGTGGTGACCTTTCGAGAGGATGGTGGTGCTGCCGTACACGAGTCGGACGTCCCCCGCGTCCGTCCTCGTCCCACTCATCCTCCGTGGCGCGTCCCCGACGCAAACAGCCGTCTCGATGTCATCCTCGGCTAGATTCCGGACATGCCAGTGATCGCCGTCCTCGCTCTCGACGGGGTCCCCGGGCACCAGCTCACCGCGCCCGGACTCGCGTTCGGCACCGCCGCCCGGCATCACCCTCGGATCGGCTACGACCTGCGGATCTGCACCGCTCCGGGCTTCACGGCGACGGGCGGCCCCGCATCCTTCCACATCGAGACCCCCTGGGGTCTGGACACGTTGGCCGGGCTCGACGACGGCGACACCGTGCTGCTGCCGGGCCACGCGGGCTTTCGTGCCGCGCCCCCGGACGACGTCGTCGACGCCCTTCGTGCCGTCGCCGCGCGCGGCTGCCGCATCGGCGCGGTCGGCACCGGTACGTTCACGCTCGCGGCGACCGGTCTGCTCGACGGCCGGCGCGCCGCGACCAGCCGCCGTGACACCGCTGAACTCGCCCGCCGGTACCCGCTGGTCGAGGTCGACCCGGAGGGCTCGGTGGTCGCGGACGGCCCCTTCCACAGTGCCGCCGGGGTGCTGGGAGGCATCGACCTGTGCCTGGATCTGATCACCCTGGACCACGGTGTGCCGGTGGCCATCGAGACGGAGCGGCAGGTCTTCCTGCACCTCCACGACCCGGCCGACGACCTCGCCCGCGGCGCCGCCGACGCGGGGTACAGCGCCTACACACCACCCGGCAGCACCGTCGCGGCGACCACCCGCTGGATGGAGGCCAACCTCCGGCTCCCGCTCACCCTCGACGACATCGCCGCGCACGCGGGGCTGGGCGTGCGCAACCTGACCCGTCGTTTCCGCGCCGAGACCGGGCTCACCCCGCTCCAGTACCTGCTGCGCACCCGGATCCAGCGGGCCCAATGGTTGCTCGAACGCACCGAGGACCCGGTGGAGCGGATCGCGACGCAGACCGGCCTGGGTACCCCGGCCAATCTGCGCCGCCACTTCCAACGCCTGACGGGCACCACCCCGAGCACCTACCGCACGGTCTTTCGCACCTTCGTCGCCGACCTCACCGGGTCGGGTGGGTGATCAGAGCTCGCGCAGCGCCGGGGCCAGCCGGGCCCACTCCGCGCGCGGCAGACCGGTGTGGCCGGGCTCGGTGGTGAGCACCTGAATGCCCACGTGGTCCGCGCCCGCGGCGAGGTGCTCGCCGACCCGGGCGGCGATGGTCTCCTCGTCGCCCCACACCACCAGGGTGTCGATCAGCCGGTCGCTGCCACCGTCGGCCAGGTCGGCTTCGGTGAAGCCGAGCCGGAGGAAGCTGCGCCGGTAGTTGTCCAGGCCGAGGTACAGCGCCGAGGCATCCCGGATCACCGCCCGCGCGACCGTCGGGTCGGTGCTCAGCACCACCTTCTGCTCCGGCGCCAGGAACACCCCCTCGCCCAACGTCTCGCGCGCCTCGCGGGTGTGCGCGGGCGTGGTGAAGTACGGGTGCGCGCCCTGCGCACGATCGCGGGACAGACGCAACATGCGCGGGCCGAGCGCGGCCAGCACGCGCGGGACCTCCGGGCCGTCGGCGTCCAGGGCGTCCAGGTACGCGTTCATCGCGGCCAGCGGCGGGGTGTACTCGATGCCGAGATGGTCGGTCAACTCGACGTGACTCACCCCCAGTCCGAGCAGGAACCGGCCGGGATGGGCCTTCTCGACCGCGGACACCTCGGCGATCGTGTCCGGGTGGGGGAAGGTTCGGATGTTGAGGATCCCGGACGCGACGCCGAGCCGGCGGGAGCCGCCGAGTAGTCGGTTCGTCACCTCGAACAGCCCGTCCACCGGCGCGCCGCCGATCCAGGCACCGGTGAAGCCGAGTTCCTCCAACTCGGCCGCGGCGCCCGCCGCGTCCGCGTCGGCGGCGTACCGGTCGTGGTGTTGCCAGACGCCGATCCGGCCGACTCGCTCGATTGCCCGTTGCGCGTCCATGAGTTCGGTCCTTCCGTCGGTCTTGCGTCGGTCCTCGGTCGGTTTCCGGGAACGGTGGTCGGGACCGCGGCCGCTCCACCGCCGCGGTCCGGGGCCGGCCCTCCATCCGAAGTCCTCGGCGCGGCATTCTCTTCCCGATCCCGCAGGTCGAGCCGAATCACCACCCGACGGCCTCCGCGTACCGGGGCAAAACGGCCCGTTCGCACCCTATGCCGGTCGACCACGCGCATCGGGGAATGCCTGCAGCGTGGCGCATGCCTTCGGCGACATCTCGGCGTACTCGGCGACCGGTTCGGAGTCCGGCACGATCGCCCCGCCCGCGCCACGGTGGCCGTTCCGTCCCGGATCACGGCGGTGCGGATCACCACGCTCAGGTCGGCCGCGCCGGACGCGGAGAAGCAGCCGAGCGCGCCCGAGTACACGCCACGCGGTCCGGATGCGAGCGCGTCGATGCCGTGCCCATCCGGCCGCCCGGCACGAGCGACACCGCGGCCCGGGCCGGGCCCACCTGCGGTTACGGGCCCGGCGCCGGTCCGGCGAATCCCGGTCGCTCGCAGGCGCGGTCACGCTCCTACTTGGCCTCCGCGTACGTCCCCACCACCGCCGGCATCAGCGGCAACAACACCGGCGTGTCCCCGAACACCAGTGCCCGTGCCTCGGCGGCGGCCTCGGTGATCGCCGCGGCCACCGCCTCGGTGAGTTCGGCGGGGCTGTGCACGATGATCTCGTCGTGTTGGAAGAAGACCAGGTGCGGCCGCCCGGCCGGGGCCGAGTCGTAGCGGGCGAGTCGGCGGCGCAGCGCGGCAAGCAGGGACAGGGCCCAGTCGGCGGCGCTGGCCTGGATGACGAAGTTGCGGGTGAAGCGGCCACGGGCGCGGGCCGAGCGGGCGCCGGCGTCGTCGGTGCGGTCGGCGGCGGGCTCGCTCGTACCGCCCTCGGCGAGATCCAGCCATTCCGACGACGGCGGCGGGCAGGTCCGGCCCAGCCGGGAGCGCACGATGCCGCCCTCCTCGCCGGTGCGCGCGGCGGCCTCCACGTAGCCCATCGCGTCCGGGTACTGCCGGCGCAACGTGGCCAGGAGTGGCCCGATGTCGCCGCTGGTCTGGCCGTACATCGCGCCCAGCAGGCCGAGCTTGGCCTTGGCCCGGTCGCCCTGGAACGCGGCCTTGGCCAGCGCCTCGTACAGGTCGCCGGCGGCGGCGGACCGGGCCAGGCCCGCGTCCCGGGACATCGCGGCCAGGATGCGCGGTTCGAGCTGGGCCGCGTCGGCGACCACCAGCCGCCATCCCGGGTCGGCCACGACCGCGCCGCGCAGCACCCGCGGGATCTGCAGCGCGCCACCGCCGCGCCCGGCCCAGCGGCCGGTGACGACGCCGCCGACCACGTATTCGGGGCGGAACCGGCCGCCCCGGACCCAGGTGTCCTGCCAGGCCCATCCGTGCGCGGCATGCAGGCGGGCGAGTTCCTTGTACTTGATCAGCAGGTCGGCTGCGGGGTGGCCGATGTCGCGTAGGTACCACGTGCGGGTCGAGGTGAGCCGGATGCCCTGCTCGGCGAAGGCCTTGATCACCTGGGTGTGCGAGTCGGGGTTGAACACCCGCCCGCCGAGCGCCTCGCGCAACCGCTCGGCCAGGTCGGCCAGTCGTTGTGGCGGTGCGCCGGACACGCGCGGGCGCGTGCCGAGCAGTTCGGTGAGCAGCGCGTCGTGCACCTCGACCCGCCAGGGCAGACCGTCGGCGGCCATCTCGGCCGCGACCAGTCCGCCCGCCGACTCGGCGGCGGCCAGCAGCCGGAATCGCGAGCGGCGGGCGGCGTCCTCGATCGCGTCGATCCGGCGCACCTGGTCGGCGTGTACCGCGACCACCGCTTCCAGCGCGTCGGCGCCGGCGGGCAACCGCTGCCGGTCGGGGACGAACAGGCTGTCCTGCGCGTCGGCGGCACCGATCGGCAGGTCGTCCGGTACGGGCAGGCCCTTCAGGCGGGCCCAGGCCGCGCCCAGCGATCGCGGCTCGCCGAACCGGCCCTCGTGCGCGAGCAGCAACGACTCGACCAGCGCGAGGTCGTGGCAGCGCGCGACCTGGGTGGGCAGCAGCGGTGCGTACGCGCTCTCCGCCGACGCCCACACCCACCTGGGCGGCACCGGAGCGGCCTCGAGGTCGGTGATCGCCGCGACCAGGTCGCGGACCTGCTCGGCGGGCCCGATCGGCACACCGTCCTCGCGCAACGGCCGGAGCCGACCGCCGTGGCCGTACGCGTCGGGTGCCATCGCGACCCGAGGCGCGGCCGGCCTCACCACGCGCCCGGTCGCGGGCAGCCGACCGGCACGTCGCGCGTGCCGCATCCGACTCGCCGAAACCGTTCCAAGGCCGACCTCCTCCCGACGCATCCGATGCGGACGAATCACCCACAAGCGACAGACCCGCCGACCGCCGCACCCTACCCGCCCGCACCGACACCGATCTGCCCACCGGGCCCACGAAGGCGCGCATGGGGTGGGCGCGGGGTGGGCGCGGGGTCGCGGCAGCGCGCGGATTCGGGGGCGTTAGGTTCGTGAGGGCGCCGGTCGAGGCGCCCGGCGAGTGGCGTGTCGTACCGGAACCGATCGGGCGAGATCCGGTCGTCTCCGGTCGTCTCCGGTCGTCGCCCGTCGTCTCTCGTCGTCTCCCTTCGTCCATCCGAGGAGTGTGTTTCCCATGGCTCGTATCCCCACGGCCGCGGTCGCCGCCGGCGGGCTGGTCGGCGGCTATGCCGTCGCCCGCTATACGAAGAAGCGCCCGTTGGGTGGCGCGGTGCTCGCGGCGGCCGGGGCGTTCGCCGCCAAGGGGTGGCGGGAGCGGGCCGGGACGCCCACGGCCGCCGCGTTGACCGGGCTGTACACGGTCGCGTTCGGCGCCTCGCATCCCCTCGCGAAGAAGATCGGCGCGTGGCCCTCGGTGTTCGCGGTGGCCGGCACCGTCGCCGTCGCGTCGTACGCGCTCGCCGACCGCAAGGCGTAGGCCGCCGGCGCAACCCACCCGACGCCACCGAACCGCCGGCGGGGCCGGGTGGGATCGCGCGGGCGAGGGCACACCGGTCCCGCCGGCGGACCCTCGCCCCGAACAGCCGCGTCAGCAGGCTCGCCGATGGCTCACGGCATGGTCCTCCCCGGTCTCGAAGGCGACGCTCTCGGCCTCGCGCAGCAACGTGATCAGGTCGCTCCGCGCTCTGGCCACCCGGGATCGGACCGTGCCGATCGGGCAGCCCGCGATGGTCGCGGCCTCCGCGTAGCCGAAGTCCAGCACCTGGGTCAGCACGAACGCCTCCCGGCGGGCCGGGTGCAGCGCCCCGAACAGGTCGTCGAGGGCGAGGCCCTCCTCGAAGCCGGGCCGGGAGGTGTCCTGGCGGCGCTCGGCGACTTCGACCCAGTCCTCGACCGCGGCGGTCCTCGGCCGGGCGGCCGCCGCGCGGTAGCGGTCGACGACCGTGCGCCGGGCGATGGACAGCAGCCAGGTGCGCACCGAGGACGCCCCGGTGAATCGGGGAAGTGCCGTCCAGGCGCGCAGGTAGGTCTCCTGGGTGAGGTCGTCCGCGCTCTGTACGTCGGTCAGGTACGCGACGAAGCGCCATACGTCGCGATGCGTGCCCCGGACGAAGTCGTCCACGGCGTCCGGGTCTCCGGCGGCGCCCGCCAGGGCCCGCTCGGTCAGGTCGAGGTCATGCATCGCACACCCCGCCGACGCACGCGCGATGGCCGCGACGTCGATCGAGGGTCGGAGGTCGGCCGGCTCCGGGTCCGGGACGGCCGGGAGGGTGCAGGGAAGTCACGTTCCACGTCCTCGTCATGCGGGCGGCGATCGATCGGCCGGAAGCGGATCGACGCCGAGTTGGTGGGAGGCACGCCCGCCGGAGCCGAGTGCGGCGCGGGAGCCACGGGCCCGGTCTCGACGGCGGTGCGCGAAGCACCCGATGGCGCCCGGGCACACGGCCGGCCCGCTCGGCGCGCGGTGTCGGGTTCGGACACGGCGACCGGCGAGTCGGCGCGGCGGGCGCTACTCGGGTGGCGGGTACGCCCGGGTCCACCGACGGCGACGCAAACGCGTTCTCGGTCGGCGTCGCGGCCCGCGGTGTGGGTGGGTGCGTGCGATCACCGCGAACGTGCGCCGGTGCATGGGCAGCACGATCGCGGGCGCGTACTCGCCCTCACGGACGCCACGCGCCGACGCGGGCGCGGCGCCCCGTCGGGGCGCGGCCCCGCGACACGCGGCGACCACGGACGAATACGCGCGAACAGGCACTCACGAACACGCACTCGCCGAACGGCGTCGGAGGTGGTCGCCGCGCCGAAGCGGGGCGAACACGGCCGGGTCGTACGGACACACGCGGGTCGGGTGGACGGCTCAGGCGAAGAGCGCTGCGGGCGGCCCTCGGCCCGGCAGCGGGCGGCAGACCCACTTGGGTACGGCGCGTTCGCGACGGTGACCCGCGCGCGGCATGCCCGGCAGGCGGGTGGTGACCGGCGACGTCCAGGCGCCCACCAGTGCGAGAACCACGGTGCCCGCCATCGTCGCGAGCACGCGCAGCAGCCGGAAGACGGCCTTCTCACCGTGGCGCAGCCACACACCACAGCCGAGCGCGGCCAGCACGTGCGCGGCGACCATGCCGGTCCCGCCGTGGCCCAGGACGGCGCTCAACGCGCCGTCGTGGTTCATCCCGCCGCCCCCGGCGCCTGCCATGTGGTGTCCGCCGGAGGGCGGGCGACCGAAACCGGCAGCCTCCGGGGACTGCCCGGCCAGGTTGGGGTCCAGCCGCATCCGGACCAGGAGTTCGGTGACCGACCGGGTCGGCGCGTCGCCGGGTCGGTCGTCGTTGCACAGCAGCACCTGGAGCCACTGGTCGCGGAAGCGGGCCGCGCCGGTCGGTTCGGGGGCCGGTTGGCGGGCGAGCGTGAACAACGTGTGCAGGCCGGCCTGGGCGGCCAGTACCGCGCCCGTGATCGCCCCGAGGCCGCGCTCGCGATCGGCCACGGCCCACGCCAGTACGGCGATCCCGACGCCGGCGCCGACCGGCGCGGCCCAGTGGACCGGCGCGTCGGACATCAACGTGTGCCCGAACAACGCGAGCAGCACGCAGATCACCGCGAACATCGCGGCGCGAACGGCTCGAAGCACGGACCGGGCAGGCATGGTGACGCTCATGCTCCCACCTGCCGGGTACGCGGGAGCCCTCGGGTGCCCGGCCGATTCCCGAACTTCTCCCGAACCCTGCTCGAACCGGACTCGAACGCTCTCGTACAGTGATCTCCCAAACCATGCCCAACCGCCTCGAACTCGACCTCGCGCGCGGTCGCACCTCTCACTCAGGAATCCGCACCCTCGGGGAACCACCGATCACCGCCGGCCGACTACCCGGATGCCCGTCCCCGGTGCCCGTGTCCGATGCCCCTCCTCGAAGGTTGTCCTCGATGTCCGTCCCCGGTGCCGCCGTTGTCGACCGCGGCGCCGCCCGCGCGCCGGAGCCGACCTCCCGCCGTTCGATCCCTGGAGCCCGATTCATGCCCGTGTTCGCCGGCGGACCCGACTCTCCTCGCCGCCGCCTCCGGCGCCTGCCCTTCCTCGCGAGGGCCGCGCGTCCCGCCGCGGGTTCGTCCCCGGGGGCGACCCGGTCGACCTCGGCCGCCCGTACGGTGCTCGGCTTCGTCGGCCTCCTGTTGATCCTGTTCGTCGCCGCCTTCGCGGTCGGGCGCCAGGCCGGCCCGGTGGCCCCCGACCTGCGCAAGCCCGGTCCGCCCGGTGCCCCGGTGCCGATGGGTGACGAGGGCGGCGGGCACGGCCGGATGGGACTGGGCGAACCGGCCGGTGCGGTGCCCGCCTTCCGGGCCGTCGGCGGTGCGCTGTGACCACCTCGCCCGAACTGGTCACCACCGACGTCACCGTGTCCGGGATGACCTGCGGGGCGTGCGTACATCGCGTCGAACGGCGGCTGGCCCGGTTGGACGGGGTCAGCGCGACGGTCAACCTGGCCACGGGGCGGGCGCGGGTGGTACACCCCGCGTCGGTGCCCGTGGTGAGCCTGCTGGCGGCGGTCACCGAAGCGGGCTACTCGGCGACCCTGACCGCCCCGACGCCCGACCCGACGCGGGCCCGACCGGCCGGCGCCGAGGAGCACGATCGCGGTCGGCGGGATCTGCTGCTGACCGCCGCGCTCGCACTTCCGGTCCTGGTCCTGTCGATGGTGCCCGCGTGGCAGTTCACCAACTGGCAGTGGTTGTGCCTGATGCTGGCCGCGCCGGTGACGACCTGGGGCGCATGGCCCTTCCATCGACGGGCCCTGCATGGGCTGCGCTACGCGGGCGCGACCATGGACACCCTGGTCAGTCTGGGAGTGCTCGCCGCGTTCGGGTGGTCCCTGTGGGCGCTGTTCGTGGGCGACGCGGGTGAACCCGGGATGCGGATGACGGTCGACCTGCTCCCATCCGCGGCCGGCGCCGAGGCCCACACCTACCTCGAAGTCGCGGTGGCCGTACCCCTGTTCGTCC
The DNA here is from genome assembly GCF_055558835.1 of Embleya sp. NPDC025285. NCBI lineage: Bacteria > Bacillati > Actinomycetota > Actinomycetes > Kitasatosporales > Streptomycetaceae > Embleya > Embleya sp. NPDC025285. Next base: position 24,676 of record NZ_JBVHLU010000078.1, on the reverse strand, counting down.
TGTTCGGCCGCCGACTGGAGGAGCGGGCCCGGGTCCGCACCGGGTCGGCCGTACGGGAGTTGGCGGCGCTGGTCCCGGACGAGGCCGCCGTACTGCACCCGGGCCGGGGCGGCCGGGAGGTCGAGGTCACCGTGCCCACCGCGTCCTTGACGGTCGGTCAGGTGTTCGTGGTACGCCCGGGCGACCGGGTCCCGGCCGACGGGGTCGTGGTCGAGGGTCGATCCGCGCTCGACGTGTCCCACCTGACCGGGGAGAGCCGGCCGATGGAGGTCGGGCCGGACGACCCGGTGCCCGGCGGAAGTGTCAACGAGGGCGGCCGGTTCACCGCGCGTGCCACGGCGGTGGGCGCGGACACCCGGCTCGCCCGGATCGCCGCGTCGGTGGAGGAGGCCCAGGCCGGCAAGACCGACGCGCAACGCCTGGCCGACCGGATCGCGGGCGTGTTCGTGCCGTCCGTGCTCGCGACGGCGGTGACCGTGTTGGGCTTCTGGCTCGGCGCGGGCGGTGACCCGCAGGCCGCGGCCGGCGCGACGATGGCGGTCCTGGTGGTCGCCTGCCCGTGCGCACTGGGCCTGGCCACCCCCACCGCGATCCTGGCCGCAACCGGGCGCGGCGCCCGGATGGGTGTATTGATCCGCGAACCTGCCGGGCTGGAACGGCTGCGCCGGGTCGGTGCCGTCGTGGTGGACAAGACCGGCACGCTGACCACGGGCGGCATGAGCCTGCTGCGGTACGAGCCCGCCCCGGGGGTCGATCCGGGCGAACTGCTGTCCCTGGTCGGCGCGGTCGAGGCCGCGTCCGGGCATCCGATCGGTCGGGCCGTGGCCCGGGCCGCGACCGAGCGGCTCGGACCGCTGCCGGCCGTCGCCGACTTCGCGGCCGAACCCGGCACGGGCGTCCGCGGGTTGGTCCAGGGGGCGCGGGTGGCGGTGCTGCGGCCGGGAGCCGAAGACGTGACGTCGTTGCCGGCGAACCTGCGCGCGGCGTTGTCCGCGGCGGACGCGGCCGGGGACACCGCCGTGCTCGCGACGGTGAACGGCGTGCCGTCCGGGGTGCTGGTGCTGGGCGACTCGGTACGCCCCGAGGCGGCCGGCGCGATCCGGGCGCTCGACCGGCTCGGCGTCACGGTGATCCTGGCCACCGGGGACCGTCCCGGGCCGGCGCGTGCGGTCGCCGACGCGGTGGGGATCGACGAGGTGCTGAGCGAGTTGGACCCGCACGACAAGGCCGAACTGGTCCGGGGCCTGCGGCAGGACCAGCCCGGACGGGCGATCGCGGTGGTCGGCGACGGCATCAACGACACCATCGCGCTGGGCGAGGCGGACCTGGGCATCGGCATGGGCGGTGGTACGGCCGCCGCGATCGGCGCCGCCGACGTCACGCTGGTCGGCGACGACCTGGCCGCGGTCGCCGACGCGATCCGGCTCTCCCGGCGGACGACCGGCACCATCCGGGCCAACCTCGGTTGGGCCTTCGGCTACAACGTGGTGCTGATCCCGGTCGCGGCGACCGGGCTGCTCAATCCGATGTTGGCCGCCGCGGCGATGTCGGTCAGTTCCCTGGCGGTGGTGAGCAACAGCCTGCGGCTGACCCGATTCCGCGCCGACCGCCGCCTCGACGACCCGAAACGGGATCCGAAGTGAAGCCTCTCGCCCTGCTCAAGACGGTCGCGGGCCCGCTCGTGGCGGCGGCCCTCGCACTGACCCTGCTCACCGCCTGGACGGCCGCGGGACAGGCGGGCACCGCACCGAGGTTGTCGATCAGCGACGGCCGCGTGCATCTGGCCACCAACGCCGACGCCACCTCCGCGTACTTCACCATCCGCAACTCCGGCGCCGCCAACGACGAACTCGTCGGCGTGAGCACACCGATCACCACCGACGTGGGCTTCAGCTTCCACACCTACACCGGCTACGCGGGCCGGATGTGGATGACCAAGTCCCTCCCGATCCCGGCCAAGGGCCTCCTCGGCATGACCGCGAGCGGCGCCAACATCATGCTCGGCACACCCCCCGAGCTGACCCCCGGCCAAACCATCCCCTTCACCCTCCACTTCCGCCACAGCCCGCCCATCCACACCACAGCCACGGTAATCCGCCCCGGCACCTGGACACCGGCAAAAACCACCTGACCAACACGGAACCCCGCGATCCGCGGAGACCTGCGGCGGGGCCGCAGCCAACCGGCGGAGGGGACGGCGGGGGCGTGGCGCGAAGCCGGCAACAGGCAGCGCCGAGCCTGTGGCAACATCGCTTGGCGCACGGCGAGTACGGCCGACGGCGGGCTGTGCGTTGGCGGCGGGGCGGGTGCGTGACGTGGGGCGTGGCGGGGTTGGATTCGCGGTGGGTGGCGAGGCTGGGCGTCTGCTCACCGAGTACGCGACGCTGATCGGCGCCCACGTCGCCGCCGCCGAGACCGCCCTGGCCGACCTTCGCGCCGGGCGCACCGGTCGGATCACCATCCACTACTTCGCCACCGTCGGAGCCGTGCTGGTGGCTCCCGCGCCGGCCGCGCTGCGCCGCGAACACCCCGGCGTGCAGGTCCGGTTGAAGCTGTCCGATCCGAGGCATCCGCTGTCCGAGGTCCGGGACGGCCAGGCCGACATCGCGCTCGTGGTCCGCCCGGACGACCGCCCGTCCGTCGACGGGCTGCGCTTGGTACACCTGCTCTACGTCCGCTATCGCGCGGTGCTCCCGAAGGGTCACCGGCTGGCCGCGAAGCCCGTGCTGGAACTGTCCGACCTGGCCGAGGAACAGTGGGTCGCGAGCGAGTCGCCGGGCCCGTGCCTGGACGTCCTGCTCGACGCGTGCGGCGCGGCCGGCTTCAGCCCCGAGTTCGTGGTGGAGAGTCAGGACTACGCCACCGCCCAGGGCTTCGCCGCCGCCGGCCCGGGTATCGCGCTGGTCCCCGAATCAGCTCTGGAAACCCGTCGATCCGCGACCGTCGTCCGCCGGATCCGCAACCCCGAACCGATCCGCAGGATCTACGCGGCGGTCCGCGAGTCCGCGCCTCCGCAGCCCGCCCTGCGCGCCTTCCTCGCCGCATTGCACGACGCCGCGTCCCGCTGAGCCGACACCACGCCCGTCGACCAGACACCACGTCCACGGATCGACGCGCCGCCCCACCCCGCGCGCACGCGGGACAGCCCCGCGTGCTGCCCACAAATCCATGGGAATTCACCGCCGGAGCCGCCTATGACCACACGTCCCGATGGGGATGCTCATGGGTGGGCGCGACGGTGGGGGGCGCGATGCAATCTGCAAACGTGGGCACGAACAGCGAAACGGGCACCGCCGCCCGCACCGCCCCCGGCGGGTCCCTCGCCCGGCTGGCGCGCGACGCGCGGGCGCGAGAACGGGAGTTGCGTCGCGAATGGGACCAGGCCCGCCGCGTGGCGATGCGATACGAGGCCGCGTCGCAGGCGGAACAGCGAGTCGTGGCACACCTGTTGATGCTGACCGGCTACGGCTGGCGGCCCGCCGTCGACCGCCGATGGCCGGGAACCCGCACGGCCAACGTGGACCTGCTGCTGGTCGGGCCCGCCGGGGTGTACGTCGTCGACGTCAAGAACTGGCGCGCCGCGCCGAACATCCGAAACGGCACCCTGTACGCGGGAGATCGGCCGCGGGCCGGCGAGACCGCGAAGCTGCTCGCGATCACCGCGATCGCCGAGGAGGCGATCGCCACGCTCGGCGTCTCGCCGGTGGCCGTCGTGCCGATGATGGTGTTCGCCGGCCATCGCGTCGACGCCGGCCTGGGCCGGATCCGACTGCTCGGCGAGACGCAGGCCGCGCCCGATCTGTTGGGGCGACCGGCCCGCCTGGACCCGGAATCGGTGACGGCGATCGCGCGGCACCTGGAGCGGGTGTTCCCGGCCTACGAGGACCCCACCGAACCCTCGACCACACCCGTGACCACGACCCCGCCCCCGTCGACGACGGCGGTCACGCGTACGTCCCCACCCGGACCACTCGACGCGTCCTTCGATCCGAGGGAGTTCGCCGCCGCCACGCTGCGGGCCGCACGGCTCGGGCCGATCGAACGCTGGATGACCTACCTCGATCCCGGCCAGTGCGCGCTGGTTCGGGCCGACTGGCCCGGACCGGCCCGGATCACCGGCCCCGCGGGCACCGGGAAGACCGTGGTCGGCCTGCATCGCGCCGCCTACCTGGCCCAACACGGCACCGGCCGGGTGCTGTACGCGACCTTCACCGCCAACCTGCCCCGCGTACAACGCACGTTTCTGGCCACGATGGCGCCGGTCGCGGTGGACCGGGTGGACTTCAGCGGCATCCACGCCTGGGCGCTCGCGTTCCTGAACGGACGTGGCGGCCCGCCGCGTGAACTCGACCCGACCCGGGCCGCCGCCGCCTTCGACCGGGCCTGGGCGGAGGTCGGTCGGGGTGGACGCCTGTCCACGCTCGCGGCCTCGGCGGGCTACTGGCGCGACGAGATCGATCACGTGATCAAGGGCCGTGGGATCACCACGTTCGACCGGTACCGGCGGCTGCCCCGACCCGGGCGGCGGACCCGGTTGACCCGCGCGGGCGACCGCGAGGCGGTATGGCGGTTGTACGAGCGCTACGAACGGCTGCTGCGCACGGAGCAGGTGTGCGACTTCAACGACGTACTCGCCGCCGCGCTCCGCGAGGTGCTGCGGCGCGGGCGGCAGCCGGCCTACGCCTCGGTCATCGTGGACGAGGTGCAGGACCTCTCGCTGGTGGGCGTACGCCTGCTGCACGCGCTCGTCGGCGACGCCGCCAACGGCCTGTTGCTCATCGGGGACGGCCAACAGGCCGTGTATCCGGGCGGTTTCCGGCTCGCCGAGGCCGGTGTCACGATCCCCGAGGAGCGCACCCACGTCCTACGCCGCAATTATCGCAACGCGCCCGGCATCGTCCGCGCCGCACTCGCGGTGGTCGGCGCGGATGGCTTCGAGGACCTCGAACACGGCCGCGTCACCGGCCCCCGTCCCCTGGAACTCGACGGCGGGGCGGGCAACGCAGACGGGCCGGGCGAACCGGCGCGCGAGGTGGTCCGGGTGCATCGCGCGACGGTGGCCGCGCACGACGCCGCTCTTCTCGCCGCGTTACGGGCCGACCCCCGCGCGTGGCCGGACACCGCGGTGCTGTGCCGCTCCCGCGCCGAGGTCGGCCACTACACGGACCTGATCGAGCGGGCCGGGATCCCGGTATGTCTTCTGGCGCAGTACGAGGGTCGGCCGACGGCGGGAGTCAAGATCGGCGGCTACGTCCGCGCCAAGGGGTTGGACTTCAAGCACGTACTGCTGCCGAGGTACGACCCGGCGCGGCCCGGCGGCGCCCGGGGCGGCACCCGCGGCGGTGGCGACGCGGCCCGCGAGCGGGCGGAACTGGCCCGGCGCAGGGTGTTCGTCGCGATGGTCCGGGCCCGGGACACGCTGTGGCTCGGCCAGGTCGGCGCACCCGCGCCGCGGACCCGCCCGGCGACGCCCGGCCGCTGAGGTCCGACGCACCGAACGGCGGGACGTGCCGAAGCGGGCCACCCCCGCATCCCGCGCCACCCGGACCCGCCCCCGCGAAGGACCCGCCCTGCGATGAACTCTCACCCGATCGGGGACAATGAACGGATCATCCCGAGCGCGCGACGGAGCGGCGGCTCGCGGCAGCCCGATCCGGCAGGAGTCCCCACACCGTGTCCGACCAGCGCGAACCCGCCGTACCCGGCCGAGACCCGGGCCTCGTCGAGGAACGGGCCGACAGCCTCCGCGCGGACTGCGCGAACTGCTTCGCGCTGTGCTGCGTCGCGCCCGCCTTCGCCGCCTCCGCGGACTTCGCCATCGACAAGCCCGCCGGTCGGGCCTGCCCCAATCTCCGGGCGGGCGACTTCGGCTGCGGCGTGCACACGCGCCTGCGCGACATCGGCTTCTCGGGCTGCACCGTCTACGACTGCTTCGGCGCGGGACAAAAGGTCGCCCAGGTCACCTACGCGGGACGGGACTGGCGCCGGGCGCCGCACACCGCGCAGCAGATGTTCCGGGTGTTCCCGATCATGCGGGACCTGCACGAGTTGCTCCGATACCTGCACGAGGCGCGCTCGCTCCCGGCCGCGCGCCCGATCCACGGCGAGTTGCGCAGCGCGTACCAGGACACCGAGCGCCTCACCCTGGGCGAGCCCGCCGAACTGCTCCACATCGATATCGGGGCGCTGCGGCAGCGCCTGAACCCGCTGCTCCTGCGGGCGAGCGAGTTGACCCGCGCGGGCGTCCCGGGCAAGAAGAAGGAGCGCCGCGGCGCCGACCTGATCGGTGCCAGGCTGCGCGGCGCGAACCTGCGCGGCGCGAACCTGCGTGGGGCGTACCTGATCGGCGCCGACCTGCGCGGTGCGGACCTGCGCCTCGCCGACCTGATCGGCGCCGATTTCCGCGACGCGGACCTGCGCGGCGCGGACCTCACGGACGCCCTGTACCTCGTCCAATCCCAACTCGACGCCGCCAAGGGCGACCCACACACCAAGCTCCCCGCAACCCTCACCCACCCCACCCACTGGACCCCGTAACCTTTGCGCCGCCCTTGCCGTGGATCGTGTCCGCGTCGAGTTTCCCGGGCGTGCCGGTGTGCCGGTGTGTCAGTTGTACGGGGCCAGGTCGTGGGCCGTGCCCGACCGGCCACGAGCCGTCGGCGGTGGGCGGGGGCGGTGGGCCGTCGCCGGTGGATCCGCCCCTCAGCCGCCGTACGTCCGCCGCACCTGATACACCCCGGCCGCCACCCGATGGGAACGAGCCCGGAGCATCGGCGCGATGCGGGCCGGCCACACGGTCGTCCGGGACCACACCACGCCCGCGAGCGGGCCCGTGTCTACCAGGTCCAGTCGGGACAGATCCGCCCCTGACGCGTCGACCGCCTCGGCCCGGACCTCTTCCTCCATGGCGATCGCGAGCCGTACCGCCGCCGCGACGGCCTCCGGTACGGCGAGCGGATCACATCTCGCCGGACCGTCCGACCCGGGTATCTCGCGCAATCCGCCCTGGATCGCCTGCAACGCGCGCCCGCTCTCCGCCAGGGCCGTCCCGAGCGCGTCGACCAGCGCGATCACGCGTGGGGACACGGGAGGGGGCAGGTGGGTGAGCCGCCTGCTCAAGCAGCGTGCCTGCCCGGCGGCCAGGGACAGGGCGATCAACACCTCGAGCCGGCGCGCTCCCAACCGGTTCCGAGGCGACGCGTCGAGGATCCGGAAGGCGCGCCGCGCGGCCTCCCGGTGTGCCAGTGCCCGCTCGCGGATGTCCCGCGTTCGCGCGCGCAGCACGATCGCGGTCTCGACCGGGCCGCGACGGGGCACGACTTGCGGTTCCGGACCTGCCGAGACACCGCGTTCGAACTCGTACAGCGCGCGGCTCATCGCGTCGCCGAGCCGGATCCAGGCCCGCCCCTCGGTCCGCGGATCGACGGCATCGTCGGCACCCGACAGCGTCCACAAGTCGCGCTCGGTGAACGTGCGTCGTTCCTCGTCGGAAATGCTCATCGAGCCGCCTCCTGCTGTCGCATGTCTCGAACCGCAAGCCGAACCGCGCGTCGAACCAGAGGGCCGAACAGAAAGAGGCCGCGCACAAGTCGAGCATGAACCGAACACGAATGCATACATCGAGCACGAAGAACGGCCAGGAGGCACCGGACGCTCGGCGCGAAGTCGCGGAACGACCGGCCCGGCCGGCGTGAAAGCGGGGATGACAAAGGCACTTTATGAGCAAAGCTGCATGCTTGGCCTCGTAGTTCACGGTATCAGCCGGTGGATGGTTTCCTCCATGCATACGACACCCACAGTTACCCGGCGAATCTCCCGCGTGACCTTTGCCCGCCGGGCGCACGCAGGGCGTACGTCGAGCGCGCTTCGAGCGCGAACCGCACAGCTGGGTCGTGAGGCGCTGGTCCCGGCTGCCTCGCGCCCGCACTACGGGCGCTGAACGTGCAGGCGCACCATCGGGGCCACCGGGCGCACGCGCTCGATCCGGCCGAGGCCGAGCGCGCGACCTCGACCGGCTACCCGCCGGGCAACGCGCCTTCGGGGTAGGCCAGTCGGCGGTCGCGGCGGCGGGCTGCGGGACCGTCAGGCCGCCCTGGTACACCTGCGCGAGGTCGCCCGGGCGCCGGCTCGCTCGGCGGGCGACGCGGCGGGCATCGGGCTCTACCACCACGCGACGCCGGCCCACCAGGAAGCCGATGCGCTCGCGGCGGTGGGCGATCGTACCGGAGCGATCCGGGCGCTCGTCCTGTCCCTGCGCCACCGCCCCTGCGGCGAGCGCCGAGCCCGCGCGGTCACCACCGCCCGGCCGGCCGAACTGCACCTGGATCAGGGTCAACGTGGAGCGCGGTTGCGCGACCTGGCAGGCGTTCGTGGACGACTATCCGCTGCTGCGCTCGGGCCGCACGAACGCCGCGCTGCGCCACACCTGGCGCCGTACCGGGGCAACACGATCACCCGCACCCTGTTGGAGCGGGCCGGCAGCGGGCCGGCAGCGCGCCGATCCGCCCCCGCCCGGCTTCACCGACCGGAGCCCCTCAGGCCCGGCCGAGCACGTAGTCCAGCGTGTCCGATCGGGCCCGCCCGAGCACGCTCTCCCGCAGCGCCTCGGCGAACTCCTCCACGGTGACCATCCCGTCGCCGTCCGTGTCCACCGCGTGCAACCAGCCGATCCGGCGCGTCGGCGCGAGGTCCGAGCCGATCAGACGCGCGTAGTCGGCCTGATCGATCCGACCGTCCCCGTCGCGGTCCACCGCGGTGGCCACCCGCACCATCAGCGCGGCCATCGCGGCCCCCGGCGCGGCCTCGGCGAGCACTCGATACTCGTCGGCGTCGACCACACCGTCGTGGTTCGCGTCCGCCGTCGCGCGCAGTTCGTCCCACCAGGCGTGGAAGGCCGCGTACATGACCTCCTCGTCCACCGCCGCCAGGTCGAGTCGATCGCTGAACACCCGTGCGAGGGCGGCCAGATCGGGCCAGGACAACACCCCGTCGCCGGTCTGGTCGAGAATGCGCACGAAGGCGTCCGCGAGCTGCGCCGCCGGGTCGGCCGAACGATCGCGCGCCCCGAACCGGCGCAACCCGCGCCCGGCTTCCCGCTTGGCCGCGATATAGGTCGCCGCGAGTGGCATGTACACCCACCTCGTCGGCAGCAGGTCGCCGGCCACCGCGGCCGTCCGGCAGGCGAGCGACAAGACGGCCTCGGTACCGAACGGCACCTTTCCCCGCTCGCCCAATCGCTCCCGATAGCTCGGCGGCAGCGTGGCGGCCACGAGCGCGCGGATCCCGGTGCCCAGCACGGAGCATGCGGCCGACCACACCGCGTCCGGTACGAAGGACAGTTGCGCGGGCGCGGGCAACCGCCCGAGCGCATCCAGGAGTTGCTCGACCCCGTGCCCGGCCGTCAGCCGCTCGCGCACGGTCTCGTCGAAGTAGACGCGGTATTCCTCCAGCGTGGCCGGCATCTCGCTCGCCGGCACCCCCGACTGCCGTCCCACCAACAGCCATTCCGCGTACAACTCGGCCTGTCGCTCGTCGTCGAGCGGATCGCCGCCGAGCTCGCACATCAGTACCATCGCGTCGAACACGGTCAGGTGCACCCACGCCTGCGCCTGCGGGTCGAGCCCCGAGAACGCCTGGCCCTGCGCGTCGACCCCCTTGATGTGCCCGTGCAGTCGGCGCAGCCGGGCCGCCTCGCGCTCGCGGTCCGCCTCGTCCTGATAAAGCAGCCGTTGCAGACTGAGCAGGGTCTGCTCGATCCGACGCCACGGGTGCCGGCGGTACGTGGAGAACTCCACCACCCCGGCGCCGACGACCGGGTGCGCCGTCTCCAGCACGATCGCCCGACCGATGGTGGTCAGCAGCCGCCACTGTCCGCAGTAGCGCCAGGAGAGGGAGCCCGCGCCGGGGAAACGCTCGGTGTGATCCGACATCCGGGGTGCGTCCGACATGAGTGGCCTCTCTCGCGGATCGACATGGTAATCGTGACGATACAATCCGTCACCGTTTGTCGTGGGCGATCCGGAAAACCACAGGTTCCCCCGCGAAAAGCCGCCGATTGCGCCTGTGCGAGGCCCCCGGCTCCGCCGGCGAAAGCCCGGCTCCCGCCGCCGGAAGCCCGTGGGCACGGGTTTCGCAAGCGCTCGCGGTCCGCCTCACCGAGACTGGAAGGACCGACCCGGCCCGCGCCGTGGGCGCCGGCCGGGGCCTACGGCCGAGGAGGGCAGCCGGATGGCGATTGTGGTGGCGGAGAAGACGATGTCGCTGGACGGGTTCATCGCCGACCCGTCGGACGGCGTGGCGGAGCTGTTCGGTTGGTACTCGAACGGGAACGTGGAAACGCCCGCACCGGGTGGGGCGATGACGTTCCGCACCTCCGAGGCGAGTGCCCGGCATCTGCGCGAGCTGCTGGTCAACGCGGGGGCGGTGGTGACCGGGCGCCGCCTGTTCGACCACACCGACGGGTGGGACGGCAGCCACCCGCTCGGTGTGCCGGTCTTCGTGGTGACCCACCACGTGCCCGGGGACTGGGTCACCGCGCACCCCCGGGCGCCGTTCACCTTCGTCACCGCCGGCGTGGAGAGCGCCGTCGCGCAGGCCCGGGCGGTCGCGGGCGACCTGACGGTGGGTGTCGGCGGCGCGGACATCGTGCGCCAGTGCCTGGACGCGGGCCTGATCGACGAGATCGTGGTCGACCTGGTCCCGGTCCTGCTCGGCGCGGGCATCCGGTTCTTCGACCAGCTCGCGAACACCCCGATCGAGTTGGAGGCGACCCGGGTGATCGAGGGCCGGCGGGTCACACATCTGTACTTCCGGGTGCTCCGGACGCCCTGAGCGCACGTGCAAGGAAGGATCCGGCCCCATCCGGCCGGCCACACCCGACTCACCGCTCGCGCAGCACCGCCGCGAGCGCCTCGATCGTGCCCGTCCACGCGTGCGCCGCCGGTGCCGCGAAGCCCACCAGGATCCCCTGCTCCGGGGCCTCCCGGTGCCACAGCTCGCCCAGCCCGCGCAGCGCCATCCCGCGCTCGGCGGCGCGCGCGAGCACCCGCTCCTCGGTCGGTCCCTCCTTCGGCAGCGTCATCAGCACGTGCAACCCGGCCGGGACGCCCCACAACCGCAGTGCGCCGGCCCGCCGTTCCGCCTCGAACCGGCGTACCAGATACGCCCGCCGCCGCCGATAGCTCAGCCGCGCGGCCCGTACGTGCCGGTCGTAGTCGTGCCGGGCGAGCAGATCCGCGAGGACGAGTTGGCTCAGCCCCTGGGTGTGCCAATCGGCCCGGTACTTGGCCCGCACCACCGGTTCGACCAGGTGGGCGGGCAGCGCCATCCAGGCCAGGCGCAGGCCGGGCCCCAGCGTCTTGGACACCGATCCGCAGTACGCGACGTGTTCGGGCGCCATCCTCTGGAGTGCGCCGACCGGCTGCCGGTCGTAGCGGAACTCGCCGTCGTAGTCGTCCTCCACGATCAGCCCGCCGCTCGCACGCGCCCACACGCACACCTCGTGCCGCCGCCCCGGTCGCAGCGGCACGCCCGTCGGGTATTGGTGCGCCGGTGTCAACACCACCGCGCCCAGCGCCGGATCGACCGGCCGGTCCAGGCGCGCGCCGTCGGCATCCACCGGCAGCGGCAGCACCACCCGTCCGGCGTGCCGGAACACGTCGCGGTAGACGTGGTGTCCGGGGTCCTCCATCCCCACCGCCGCCACCCCGGCCTCGGCCAGCACGCTCGCGAGCAGGCCGGCCGACTGGTAGAAGCCCGAGGTGATCACGATGCGATCGGGTGTGGTCGACACGCCGCGGGTGCGCCCGAGGTGCTCGGCCAGCACGGTGCGCAGTTCGATGCGGCCCTGCGGGTCGCCCGGGCCGTGCACGTCGGCGGGCGGCGCGGTGGTCAGCACCCGGCGGGTGGAGCGCAGCCACGCGGCGGTGGGGAACGCGGACACGTCCGGCATGCCCGGTCGCAGGTCGAAGCGCGGTGCCTGTGGTGTCGATCCGGTGTCCGCCGCGTCCCGCGCGGGTGGGCGGGGCAGGTCCGCGACCCGGGTGGCGGCGCCTTGACGGGCGATCAGGTACCCCTCGGCGACCAGTTGGTCGTATGCCGCGGTCACCGTCCCGCGTGCGAACCCCAACTCGGCGGCCAGGCCGCGGGTGGACGGCAGCGGCGTGCCCGGTGCCAGCCGCCCGGCCCGCACCGCCGCGCGCAGCGCGCGCTCCAAACCGACGCGGCGACCGGCGGCGCTGTCGACCTCGACGTGCAGATCGAGCGCGTCGATCGGGGAACTGGTCCAATCCTCGAACATTTCACTGGATCTTAACCCTGGTCCGGTCATCCCCGTAGCGTCGGCGTCATCGCGGCCGACTACACCGGAACCACCGCTTCCCCTCCCCTCAAGGACGCCCGCATGATCGTGTTCGCGCACCTCAGTGACACCCACCTCGACGGCGGTCCGCGCGCGGCCGAGCGCACCCGGGCAACGATGGCCCATCTCGACGCGTTCCCGTACGACCTGGACGTGGTGCTGGTCACCGGCGACATCGTGGACAACGGCACGCCCGCCGAGTACGACCAGGCGCGTGCGCTGCTCGCGTCCCGGCACCCGGTGCTGATCCTGCCGGGCAACCACGACGTGCGCGGGCCCTTTCGTGCGGGACTGTTCGGCGAACCCGCCGGCGACGAGCCGATCAACCGGGTGCACCACACGGCCGGCGGCGCGGTGTTCGCGCTGTGCGACTCGTCCGTCCCGGGCCGCGCGGACGGCCTGCTCGCCGACGAGACGCTCGCCTGGTTGACCGACGTGCTGGACGAAGTGCCCTCCTCCGCGCCGGTGTTCGTCGCCTTCCACCACCCGCCGGTGGAACTGGGCAGCCCGGAAATCGACCGGATCCGCCAGTTCGGCGCGGACCGCCTCGCCGCCGTGGTCGCGGACCGGCCCAACGTGATGGGTCTGCTGTGCGGGCACGCGCACACCCCGGCGGCCACCACGTTCGCGGGCAAGCCGCTGATCGTCGCCCCCGGGGTGGTGTCCACCATCAACCTGCCGTGGGAACGCGTCGACGACGACGCCCCGTTCGTGAACCCGGACATCCCCCCGGCGCTCGCGTTCCACCGGCTCGACGACGAGGGTCGATTGACCACACATTTCCGCACGGTGGCCTGATCCCCCGATAGCGTTCCGCTGGTACGCCCAACGGAGCGAAGGGGGCCGCGGATGTTCGGACGACGCCGGGAGAAGACGGGGACGACGGCCGGGGCGGGCTTCGCGGTGGGTCCGGTGCGCGTACGCGCGGCCGCGGGCACGGTGGTGGGCAACAAGTACCGGGCCAACTTCGACGTGCCGGCCCTGGAGCCGGACCTGCGGCTCGCCGCCGTCGCCGACGGCATGGGCGACGGGCCCGGCAGCACGGCGGCCGGGCGGATCACGATGACCGAGTTCACCGCCTCGATCCGCCGATCCGCGTCCGCCGGGCACGGGACCGGCCCGGCCGACCTGCGAGCGAGCGTCGCCCGGATCCAGGACCTGGTGCTGGCGGAGGCCGCGGGCCTGCCCGGCTTCACCGGCTGCACACTCACCGCACTGGTCGCCGAGCCGGATCCGGACCCGAACCAGGCACCGCCACCGCCACCGGTCCGGACCGCCGAGGCGACGGCCTGGCTGGTCCAGATCGGCGACTCGCGCGCGTACCGGCTGCGGGCCGGTCGGTTGGACCTGCTGACGGTCGATCACACCGAGGCGTGGCTGGGCGCGCTGTACGGCTGGTACCCGAGCGAGTCGCCACAGGCCGCCGCCGCGCGCTACCGGCTCAGCCGCTACGTGGGACATCCCGATCGCCCCGAGCCGGACGTGCTCAACGTGAGCCTGCGGCCGGGCGACGTGTACCTGCTGTGCACCGACGGCGTCGCCGAGCAGATCGCCTACCACCCGCTGGCGGCGCTGCTGGCCGCACCCGACGCGCCGACCGAGATCGTCGCCCGGTTGCTGAAGGCGACCCTGGACGCGGGCGGCCACGACAACGCGACCGCGGTCGTGTGGTGCGTGGACCACCGCGAGGATCGGCCCGCCCAGGACGCGCCGGGCTGAGTCGTCGACGCCCGGGTCGGGCCTCCCACCTCCCGCTTTCCGGGCTTCGGCCGCGTCGTGCGAGGATTTCCGGACGTGCGCCGAGGCGTGTGTGCTCGATGCCCCGTCGTGGTGCCGGTCGGGGGATCCAGGACCGGTCTCGGCCCCACCGACCGAAGGACGGGCGCGCATGCGCGACGAGAAGATCAGCGAATACCTGAAGCACCTCGCCGACCGGGTGCCGGCGCCGGGTGGTGGTGCGGCCGCCGCGCTGCACGCCGCCCAGGCCGCGGCGCTGCTGGGGATGGTCGCGCGCTACACCACCGGTGACAAGTACGCCGAGCACGCCTCCTCGATCGCCCAGGTGATCGCGCTCACCGACGAACTGCGGAACGTGGCACTGCGGTTGGCCGGGGAGGACGCGGCCGCTTTCACCGCGGTGACGGAGGCCTACCGGCTGCCCGCGGACACCGACGAGGCCGTCGCCGAGCGCGCGGCGACGATCGCCGCCGCGCTGGTAGGCGCGGCCAAGCCGCCGGCGGAGGTGGTCGTGGTGGCCGCCGCGTGCGTCGAACTGGCCGAGAAACTCCTGCCGATCGGCAACCCCAACGTGGTCACCGACGTGGCCGCGGCGGCCGAGGCGGCCCGTGCGGCGGCCACCACGGCGCGGGTGAACATCGAGATCAACCTCCGCGGGATCAAGGACGAGACGGCCCGCGCCGAACTGCGCACGCAGGCCGGCCGGGTGGACGACATCGCGGTGCGCGCCGACCAGGTCACCGCGGCCGTCCGCAAGGAGGTCAACCGATGACCGCGAGCGTGCTCTCCGGCCGGGAACTGGCCGCCGCGATCCGCGCCGAGACCGCGACCCGCGCCGCGCTGCTCGCCGAGGCCGGCACCCCGGTCACGCTCGCGGTCGTGGTGGCCACGGCCGACGAGGCCGGCGCGTGGTACGTACGCTCGATCGCCGCGGCCGCGGCGAAGGTCGGCATCACCTGCGACGTGGTCGACCTCGGTCCGGACGCTGCCCCCGAGACGATTCGGGGCACGCTGGCGGCGCTGAGCGCGGACGACGCGGTGCACGGGATCATCCTGCAGACCCCCCTGCCGGACGGCGCGGTACCGGCGGACCTGGCCGGCGCGATCGCGTTCGGCAAGGACGTGGACGGCGCGAACCCGCTCTCGCTCGGCCGGCTCGCCGCCGGTCTGCCCGCCTTCGCGCCCGCCACGGCCGAGGCGGTGGTGGCGATCCTGGACCACCACGGCATCGAACTCCGCGGCCGGCGCGTCGCGGTGATCGGCCGCTCGACGGTGGTCGGCAAGCCCGCCGCGCACCTGTTGCTCGACCGCGACGCGACGGTGACCGTCTGCCATTCGCGAACCAAGGACCTGGCCGGGTCGACCTCGACCGCCGATGTGCTGGTCGCCGCCGTCGGTCGAGCCGGGCTGATCACCGCCGAACACGTCGCGCCCGGCGCGGTCGTGGTGGACGTGGGCACCAACCCCACCGCCGACGGCGGTCTGGTCGGCGACGTGGACGCGGCGTCCGTGGCGCCGGTGGCCGGCGCGCTCACCCCGGTACCGGGTGGTGTGGGGCCGGTGACGACGGCTCTGCTCCTGAACCACACGGTGCGCGCGGCGGCCTCCAGCTGACCGCGCGCGATCGCCCGGCTCCCGGGCCGCTCGGGATCACTCGGCCCGGGATCGCCCGCCCCCTGGTCGCGCGCAATCGCCCCGTCCGGGGAAGGAATCACCACCCGGCCACACGGCGGGAGGTCACCACCGGGCCACGCGGCGGCCGTCACGCTGGTGCCAGCGGCCCGGAAGGTCGATGATCTCGGCGCCGGCGGCGCGGAACCGGTCGGCGGTGGCCCGGGCTCGCTCCGGGTCCAGGGCGAACACCCACAGGCCCGGTATCAGCACGGTGCGCACCGCGCCCGCGGCCACCTGGGCCAGCAGGTTCTCCAGTTCCGGCGCCTGTTCGCGCGAGGACACGCCGTTGTCCAGGCACACCACGGGCTGGTTCAGGCCGAGCCCCTGCGCGTACGCGGTCAGCGCGTTGCGATGCGCGGCCATCTCCCACGGGTCGCGTGGATAGCACCTGAGATAGGCGACGGGCGCGCCGGCGTACGGAGGGGAGACGGTCGTCATGGCGACTGATTCCTTTCCGGCGATCGGCACGGACCCACGGCCCCGCCTCGACGCCAGTCAACACCGTCCGACCCGAAAGGTCTATACCAATATTGTCATCCGGGCGTGACTCCCCGGGATGGCGAGATCGCGCGTGCGGCGCGAGCCCGTCCGGCGGTGCGAAGTCGTACCGTGAACACATGAGCTCCAACGATCCGGGCGGTCCCGGTCGAGGGGGTGCCACTCCATCCGGGCCGGTCCCGTCCCAGCGGCGGCGCCGCAAGCGCTACTTCGTGATGATGGGCGTCTGCCTGCTGCTGTTCCTGCTGGCCGGTACGGTGGTCTACCGCTGGTCGGTGGCCGCGGCCGCGGGCATGACCGTCGTCGCGATGGCGATCCCGCCCTTCGCCGCGATCGTGGCCAACCGTCGCGAGCAGGGCGACCGCTGGTGGGACGAGTAGCCCCATCCGGTCGCGAAGTCGTCCGCGCGCCGCGCCCGCCGGCCCGGATCCGCCGCCGTCACGGATTGGTTCCGACGCGGTGACAGCCCCGCATACGGCGAACCACGGCGACCACCCGGCCCGTCCCCACCGATGACCCGCGACCGCGCGGGCAGGGGGGAAGGGGGCCCGGATATGCCCATCGATCCGGGAATGCAGGCGGCACGGCGGGCACAGGCGTTCCAGGAGGGCGTCAACCGGCGCGTCTTCGCCGACCAGGCGGCAGCCGCCGACCGTCGGCGGCGCCGGCGCGGCGGCCGTTCGAGCGGTTCCGGTCTGCTTGTGCTGTTGTTGGTGATCGGCGCGGTGGTCCTGGCCGCGAAGTACCCCGACCAGGCCCACGATGTGGTCGACCGGACGCGTCCGCTGGTGGACCGGGTGCTCGGCACGATCGACGACCCCCGCTGACTCGCGCGAGCACCGGCCGGCGCACCCGGTCCGGGCGGCAAGGGCACGCCGTGCGGGCGTGGTTCGGGGGATGTCGGACAACCGGGCAGTAGGGTCGGTGGCCGAGCGGCCGGGTGCTGTCGGGCCGTCCCCGTCGGGAGAGGACGTCGTCATGGGTCCAGTCATCGCGGTCACCGGAGCGAGCGGGCAGGTCGGCGGCCGGGTCGCCCGGCGGCTCGCCGAGGCCGGCGTAACGCAGCGCCTGCTGGGGCGGGACCCGTCCCGGTTGCCGGAGTTCGAGGGCGCGGTCAAGGCGCCGCCGGCGTCCTACGGCGACGACGCGGCGATGCGACGGGCCCTGGCGGGGGCGGACACGCTTTTCCTGGTGTCCGCGCGAGAGAGCGCCGATCGGGTCCGCGAGCACATCACCGCCGTGGACGCGGCGGTGGCGGCCGGTGTCGGGCGGATCGTGTACGTGTCCTTCCTGGGCGCGGCGCCGGACGCGACCTTCACATTCGCGCGCGACCACTGGCACACCGAGCAGCACATCCGGGCCACCGGGGTGCGGTACACGTTCCTGCGCGACAGTCTCTACCTGGCCGGGCTGCCGGCCATGGTCGGCGCGGACGGGGTCATCCGCGGTCCGGGCGGGGACGGGCGGGTCTCGGCGGTGGCCCACGACGACGTCGCCGACTCGGCGGCGGCCGTCCTGCTCGGCGGCGACGCGCACGACGGCCTCCGCTACGACCTGACCGGCCCCGACGCGCTCACGCTCGCCGAGGCGGCGGCCGAGCTGACCCGCTTCGCCGGGCGACCGATCCGCTACGTCGCGGAGACCCGGGATCAGGCGTACGCCTCGCGCGCGCACTACAACGCGCCGGCGTGGGAGATGGCCGGCTGGGTGACCTCGTACGAGGCGATCGCGACCGGCGAGATGAGCGAGGTGTCCACCGCGGTCCCGAACCTGACCGGCCGGCCGGCGCAGAACCTGGCCGGCTACCTGACCACCCACCCGCGAGCGTGGGAGCACCTGAAGGCATAGGCCCTGTCCGGCGGATCTTGGTGAATCGGGCCGCGTCGTGAGCGCAGCGAGGAGCCCGAAGGGCGGATGCCGTGCATCGGCGTGCCGGAGAAGCAGCCGCAAGGGGTTCCATTCGGCTGTTTCTCCGGTGCGGCGAGGCGCGGTGCCAGGCGGCGCGGACCCACCAGGATCCGCCGGACAGGACCCAGCCGGCGTCCCACGCACGGCCGGCTCGGTCGCTCCCCCGACCGGCCGTGCCCCGGGTGCGGCCGGGCCCGTCGGCGGGTCTGCTGGGGCTATGCACCCCAAACACCCGATCATCGAGCTGACCGAGCTGCTGATGCGCGAGACCGACCTGCCGCAGGATCGGGCAAGCGCCCTCGTGCAACGGATCTGGGACGCGGGGGTGGCCGAGGGCACCCGCCGGATGACGGACGACCTCGCCGCCGCCAACCGCGAGACCCAGGAGCTGCGCCGAGCCCTCGACGACGAGTGACCCGGGCTCGGGGTCCGCGCGGGTGCGGTGCCCAAGACGTGGTGTCCCCGTTCGGGGCCGGACCGGGACACCACGCCCGTCTGTGGTGCGGAGCCCTACAGCGGCAGGGTGTCCGCGACCTGCCTGACGTGGTGCAGGCTGTTGAGCCCGTCCGGATAGACCGCGGACGGGACACCGGCAACCTTGCCGGTGTTCGGCGTCGGCTCCTGCGCGTGGGCGGCGGACGCGGCGAAGGCCGCGAGTGCGGTGCCGGCCAGGGCGGCGGCTGCGATGCGCTTCATCATGTCCCGCCCAACGAGACCACGACCGCTTGGTCACCGCGGCATCCCAGGACACGGCCCGGTTCACCTGTTCGGCGTTCGTGCGCCGCCCCCGACCGGGAACACGAGCACGAACGCGGAAAGGGGTACCGATGGCGCCGGAGCACCTGGACTCGGCCGACTGGTGGCACGACACGATGATCCACGACGGCCGGTTGCCGATGACCCTGGCGTTCGCGTCGCTGCTGATCACCTTCCTGGTGACGCGGACGATCACCCGGCTGATCCGGGCCGGCCGGGGGCCGTTCCACAACATCGGCGGCGGCGGTGTGCACATCCACCACGTGGTGCCCGGCATCGTGCTCGCCCTGCTCGGCGGCTTCCTCGCGGTCGGCGCCGGCGAGTACCTGGTCGCCCGGTCGGTCGCGGGGGTGTTGCTCGGGATCGGCGCGGGGCTGGTGCTGGACGAGTTCGGGATGGTCGTACATCTGGCCGACGTGTACTGGACCGAGCAGGGCCGGATCTCGATCGAGGCCACCGTGCTGGCCACCGCCGCGGCCGGCCTGGCGGCGAGTGGGTTCGTGCCCTTCGAAGCGACCCCCGAGGGGGACACCGTCGACGATCGGGTGGCGTGGGTGATCGTGCTGCTGCTCGACGTGGCGATGGCGGCGATCACGTTCGCCAAGGGCAAGGTCGGCACCGGGGTGATCGGCATCTTCGTCCCGTTCGTCAACGTTGTCGCGGCGATCCGGCTGGCCCGGCCGGGGTCGCCGTGGGCCAGGCGGCGCTACCACGACAAGCCGCACAAGCTGCGTCGCGCCACCGCCCGCGCCGCACGCCACGACGCCCGCTGGCGCCCGATCCGCCGCCGCCTCGAGGACACCATCGCCGGCACTCTGGTCTCGGCGCCGCCGGCACCGGCACCGCCCCCACACCCGCGTCCCCGAGTCGTCGGCACCCGCCACACCCTGAGCCGGCCGACCCCGCACACCGACTGACGAAACCGCACCGAGCGCCCGCCGACGCGCCCGACCGGCAGGTTTCACGTCCCGCGCCGTCTGGCGACGCCCGCTCGCGCCCCCCGATCCGGGAACGGTGAGCCGATGACGTACCGCGTCGAATCCCTGTCCCAGCCGTAGAGTTGGCTGCGCGGCGCGGGCCCCACGTGCAGAGCGCCTACTCCGACACGGTGAACCGATTGCGCGCCGATCCGTGGCGAGTCGGCGAGCCGCGCACAAGGCGCCGGACACCCGCAGCTACGCGTTCTGCGTCGAGGGCATCGCAACCTTCGTGATCGAGGACCGCTGCGCCACGGTGACCATCGTCGAGATCCGCTGAGCCTCCGTCACCCGACCCTGGCGCCCCTCGTGCCGCGCCGAATCGAGCGCCCGGGTCACCGGCCCGCGACCGTTCCCGCCGCTTCGCCGGGCGGGTGTTGGCGGGCGGCCAGGACCGCGATGTCGTCCTCCGGCTTGTCGGTGATCATCCGCGCGATCAGCGTGTCCACCAGGCGCACCAGCGGTGTCTCGGCGTTCAGTCCCACGTGGGTCAGCCGCTGGAGCGATTCGCCGATGTCCTCGCCCCGCCGCTCGACCAGGCCGTCGGTGTACATCACCAGGACCCGCTCCGGCTGGCTGCGCCGGCGCACCGAGGTGTAACCGCCGAACCCGGTGCCCAGCGGTGGTCCGACCGGGACGTCCACGAGTTCGGCCGCGTCGCCGGGCCCGACCAGGAGCGGCGGCAGGTGGCCGGCGCTGGCGAAGGTGACCGTGCCCGCGTCCGGGTCCACCAGGACCAGCAGGCAACTGGCCACCCGCTCGATGCCCGCCTTGGTGCTGGTGCGGTCCACCGCCGCCAGGATCTCGTGCGGCTCCAGGTCGGAGCGTGCCTGCACCCGCAGCAGGGCCCGGAACTGGCTCATCTCCACGGCGGCCTGCACGCCGTGGCCCATCACGTCGCCGACCGCGAGCAGGGTGCGTCCGCCGCTGAGCGCGACCGCGTCGTACCAGTCGCCGCCCACCTCCACGCTGCTGCCCGCCGGGCGATAGCGCGAGGCCAGTTCGATGTCCGGGTGCGGTGCGTCCGGCGCGGCCAGCAGCGCGTGCTGGAGGGCCAGCGCGATGTCGTGCTCGTGCGCGTAGCGGCGCGCGTTGTCCACGCTGATCGCCCCGCGCCGGGCCAGGTCCCGGGCCAGCACCACGTCCTCGGTGGAGAAGGCCGGTACGGCGCCGTGCCGGGCCAGGGTGACCATGCCGATCGCGCTGCCCCGGGCGACCAGGGGCAGCGCGACCACCGAGTGCAGGCCGACCGAGCGGAACACCGCGAGCCGGTCCGGGCTGGAGACCTCGCGGGCCAGTTCCTCGTCGCTCGCCCGATTGACCACCACGGGGCTGCGCTCGCTCAGTGCGCGCGGCACCATCGAGCCCTGTTGGTAGTCCACGTTCTCGCCGGGCCGGCGCAGGATCGCGGCCTGTTCGGCCATCCCCGGCCGGTGCGACAGCGCGGCCCGCCACATCCGAACCATGTCCTCCGGCGCGTGCGGTGTGCCGTTGGCACCCTCGACCGCGAACACGTCCACCGCGGCCACGTCGCCCAGTTCGGCGACGAACAGTTCGGCCAGTTCCTCGCAGGTTTCCACCAGGTCCAGGGTGGTGCCGACCCGGGTCGCGGCGGCGTCCAGGAACGCCAGCCGGCGGCGGGCCGCGTCCAGTTCCATCTGGGTGCGGCGGGACTCGGAGACCTCGAGTATCACGCCGGCCAGGCCGACCACCACGCCCTCGTGCTCCAGGCGGTGGTAGGCGCCGTGCCACCAGCGGCGCCCGGGCGGGCCCGCGTGCGTGATCCCGGTGGAGGTGGCCTCGCGGGCCACGCCGTCGCTGAGCACCGCCCGCAGGATGTCGTCCTTGGCGTCCACCTCCGGAAGCACCTCGCCGATGCTCCGGCCCAGGTGCTCCTCGGCCGAGACGCCGTTCATCCGGGCCAGCGCCGGATTGACGTACAGATAGCGAAGGCTCGGGCTCATCACCGCGACCGCGGCGGGCGTGCCGTCGAGCAGACCCTGCAAAACCGCGTACGCGCCGGCCTCGCGCACGTCGTCGCCCTCGACCCCGACCAGGCGCGCGACAGCGCCGGTCACGGCGTCGACCTCCGGCACCATCATCGGCGGGTCCGCGTACTCGTCCAGCGCCACGCCTGTCCTCTCCAGCCCCGGGTCCCGTGAGGCGCCCGGCCCCCGGAAGCCGTCCATCGGGTTCCAGTTTGGGCCACGGCGACCCGAACGCGCGAGCGGCAGGCCGTAGGGCGTTACACCATCGTGGCCATGATCTCCTCGACCATCGCCATCGTCGTACCCGGATGCAGGAAGGCGAAGCGGGCCACAGTCTCACCCTCCCAACCGGTCGGTGTGACGAAACCCACCTGGCCGGCCAGCAGCCGGTGCGACCACTCCAGGTAGTCGGCCGCACTCCAGCCGACCCGCCGGAAGAGCACCGCGGACAGCTCGGGGTCGCGGATCAGTTCCAGGTGCGGGGTGGCCCGGATCAGCTCGGCGGTGTCCCGGGCCAGCGTGAGCGCGGTCTCGATCGCCTCGGTGTAGGCGTCGGTCCCGTGCACGGCGAGCGAGAACCACAGCGGCAGGCCGCGGGCACGGCGGGTGAGGTGGTACGCGTAGTCGGTCGGGTTCCACTCCTCGGGCGCGTCGGTGTGCAGGACGTCCAGGTAGGACGCGTCCTGGGTGTGCACACCGCGGGCCAGGGCCGGGTCGCGGTACACCAGCGCGGCGCAGTCGAACGGCGCGAACAGCCACTTGTGCGGGTCGACCACGAACGAGTCGGCCAGCTCGATCCCGTCGTAGCGGGCGCGCACGCTGGGCGCGAGCAGGCCGGCGCCGCCGTAGGCGCCGTCCACGTGGAACCACAGGTCGCGCTCGCGGGCGACCGCGCCGATCCCGGCCAGGTCGTCGATGATCCCCGCGTTGGTGGTGCCGGCGGTGGCGACCACGCCCACCACGTCCGCCACGTCCGGGTCGGCGTCCAGCGCGGCGCGCAGCGCCTCGCCGGTCAGGCGGTGGTCGGTGGTCTTCACCACGAGCGCGTCCATGCCGATGATGCGCAGCGTGTTGCCGATCGAGGAGTGCACCTGGTCGCTGACCGCGATCCGCAGGCGGTCCCGGGCGGTGGCGCCGGTACGCAGCCGGCCCATGTCCCGGGCGACCACGAGCGCGGACAGGTTGCCGGCCGAGCCGCCGCTGACGAAGCAACCGCCGGCGCTCGCGGGCAGCCCGGCCAGGTCCGCGATCAACCGCAGCACCTGGTTCTCGGCGGCCACCGCACCCGCCGCCTCCAGCCACGAGATGCCCTGGAGGGACGCGCACGAGACGACCATGTCGAACAGCAGCGCGGCCTTGGTCGGCGCGGCCGGAATGAAGGAGAGGAAGCGCGGGCTGTCGCAGGAGATGACCGCCGGCGCGAGCTGGTCGGCGTAGATCGCCAGCACGTCGCCCGGGTCGTTGCCCTGCGCGCCGATCAGGCCGTCGAGCGCGCGGTCGAGCTTGTCCTTGCGCCCGGGGTTGTCCAGCGGGACCGGATCCAGTGCGAGCCGCTCGCGCATGTAGTCGAAGACCAGGTCGGCGAGGGCGGGATCGTACCGGTGCATGCGCATGGCGGGGCTCGACAATCTCTCGGCGCGTTCGGGCGGCGTTTCCCGCGCAGGGTGGGTTTCCCGCGGTGGCGTATCCCGCGCGGGTCGGTGTTCCGGCGAAAACCGTGGGGCGCCGGGTTGGTCCGCACCGGCACCTCAAACCCTACGTACGGGTGT
Organism: Embleya sp. NPDC025285; assembly: GCF_055558835.1. Classification (NCBI taxonomy): domain Bacteria; kingdom Bacillati; phylum Actinomycetota; class Actinomycetes; order Kitasatosporales; family Streptomycetaceae; genus Embleya; species Embleya sp. NPDC025285. Next base: position 1,011 of record NZ_JBVHLU010000078.1, on the reverse strand, counting down.
GCGATCGGGCCAAGAGGTCGATCTTGCGCGTCGACGCCGATCTATTGCGTCTCCACTCCCTGCCAACTCGTTCCATTGCGCCTGACCAGCCGGGAAAGCACGACAGAGCTCTTGGTGCGGACCACGAACGGCTCCGCGTTGATGCGCTCCAGGATGCGTTCGAAGTGCTGTACGTCCTCGGCGAGCAGGTGGATCACCGCGTCCGCGTCGCCGGTGACGGTGCTCGCCGAGACCACCTCGGGGAACTTCGCCAGCGCCCGTCCGATCGCGCTCGGCGAGGTGCGCCCGACGCAGTACAACTCGACGAACGCCTCGGTGCTCCACCCCAGCGCGGCCGGCTCCACGGACGCGGAGAACCCGGTGATCACACCGGCGGCCAGCAGCCGGTCCACCCGACGTTTGACGGCGGACGCGGACAGACCGACCCGGGCGCCGATCTCGGCGTAGGTCGAACGCGCGTCGTCGATGAGCGCGGTGATGATCCGGCTGTCCAGCGGGTCCAGCGCCATCGGTCGGGTCTCCTGGGTACGGGTCGGGCGGGGTGGCGACGGGGGCGGGGGCTTGGGGCGAGGCGGTTCGGGCGGGCGGCTCGGGTGGGCGGTTCCGGTGGGCGGTTCCGGTGAGCGGGGCACAGTGACGGTAGCCCACCGGGGCTTCGGTACCCGATTCACGCGCGCTCGCCTCGGGCGCCGAGGTCACGTCCGGCGGTGGCGGGCGAATGTGTCGGTGTCCGGGCGACGCGGTTGTCCGACGGTAAGTACCTTCCGTTCCCCGGAAGTTCACTTCGAGGACGCGCCGGTGCGCATTAATCGAGGCCGGACTCGGGACCGGCGACCGGTCACACGGGAAACGGCCGATTCGGGGTCGTCCGGGCGGTTGTGCCGCGTTCCCGCGGGGTGCGGCGCGTGGGTGCGGCCACCGCCCCGCGCGGGGGGGGTGGGAGACCGAATGGCCGGCCGAGAAACCCGGTTTGCGCCGGGATGGCGCTCCCCCCACACACCCTCCGCAACC
>NZ_JBVHLU010000077.1:0-55236 GCF_055558835.1 Embleya sp. NPDC025285 | reverse complement strand
CTCCTTGCGGAGTTGCTTCAATTCCTCCGCCTCGGCGGTGGTCGGCCGGTCGTCGCGTTCGCCGGCGTCGGCCTCGGCTTGGCGGACCCAGTTGCGCAGGGCCTCCTTGTGGATGCCCAGGTCCCGTGCGACGTGGGCGACCGGACGGCCGGAGGTGCGGACCTCCCGGACTGCCCGTTCGCGCAGCTCATCGGGGTATTTGCGTGGTGCTGGCATGGTTCGTGGTGCTCCTTACGCCGGGCACCATAACCCGGCTTCAAGGACTCCACCAAACTCAGAGCAGCTCAGGCCGTGCGTTCCTGGCTGCGCTGGTTTGCGCGGTCGACCTCGGCCATGTGTTCCTCGGCCCACTCACGAAGCCTGGCCAGCGGTTCTTCCAGTGTGGTGCCGAGTGGGGTGAGCCCGTAGTACACGCGTGGTGGTACTGACGCTTCCACCCGACGGCTGACCAGGCCGTCACGGGCCAGCCCTTGAAGGGTGACCGACAACATCTTCTGCGAGACGCCGGCCATCCTGCGCTGTAGTTCCGCGAAGCGCACCTCCTGCGGAGACGCCTCGGCCAGCACTTTGATGGTCATGGACGTCCACTTCGTGCCGATCCGGTCAAGCAGACGGCGGGTCGGACACTGCGGATCGAACAGATCTCCACGATTCCCATGACGGGGGCGCCGCGTCGAGGAGGTCACCTGGAACTCACCACCTGTGGCAGAAGTGCGGTCTTGGCCCCTTCACCATAGTTACCTATCGTTTTGTTGTCACCATTCGTAACCACCCAGGGAGATCGCCGTGCCGGTTGCACCGCGCCACATACCCAATCGCCCGTCAGGCATCGAACTACGGCGGGTCACGGCCAACGGCGTCGACCTCAACGTGGCTCTCGCCGGCGAGGGACCGGCCGTGCTGCTGTTGCACGGCTTCCCGCACACCTGGCAACTGTGGGCCCATGTCCTGGACGGCCTCGCCGGGCAATACCGAGTGATCGCACCGGACCTGCGAGGAACAGGCGCGAGCACGCACGCAAGGGACGGCTACGACGCCGGAACGCTTGCAACCGACGCCGAAGCGCTACTCGACGCTCTCGGGGAGAGTTCGGCGTCCGTGGTCGGCATCGACGCCGGAACCCCACCGGCCTTTCTTCTTGCCATGCGCCGCCCCGACCTCGTCCGACAACTCGTGGTCATGGAGTCACTTCTGGGCACACTTCTGCCGGGCGCCGAGGAATTCCTCGCCCACGGAGCACCGTGGTGGTTCGGCTTCCACGCGGTACGCGGCCTCGCGGAAACCGTACTCACCGGACACGAAGCCCAGTACATCGACTGGTTCCTGCGCACGGGCTCCAACGGAGAGGGCGTGGATCCCGCCGTCCGAAACGCCTTCGTCCACGCGTACACCGGGGCCGAGGCCCTGCGCTGCGCCTTCTCGTACTACCGCGCACTGCCCACGAGCAACGAACAGATCCGGGAAGCGGCCGATACCGGCCGGTTGACCGTACCCACCATGGCCATCGGGGCCCGCCCTGTGGGCAGAGCCCTCGAACAACAACTGCGGCCGCTCGCCGATCAACTCGTCGGCCACATCATCGACGACTGCGGCCACATCATCCCACTGCACCGCCCCGAGAGGCTGCTCAGCCTTCTGGAACCGTTCCTCGCCTCGCCGTTGCCAACCCTCGAGCCTCGCACGGACTCAGGAGCCGCTCTGCCCGCGCCTATACCGCCATCGGGCAAGTGACTTCCGTGGAAGCCAGGCCGTATGGGAAATCCGAAGGGCATGTTCTCAAAGGACCTGGAACCCGGCAGGTCAGCGGCCCATCATCCGCCGAATGGAATGCGACAGGGCACGAGGCGAGGCCATTGAGCCTTTGAAGTCACCACTGCAAGGACGCCGGAACCGAAGGACAAGTCGGATACTGGAGGCGCGAATTGGGGGGCACGGTCCTGGCTGAGCTCTCGGCGGCTGCGGTGAACGGGGACGACGTGCGGGGGTGGTCAGCGGCGGAGGGCTTCGACGGGTTCGACGCGGGCCGCGCGCCAGGAGGGATACAGGCCCGCGATCAGGCCGGTGACTCCAAGCCTGTCCACCCGTCGATTCCGGGACGGGTACAACCCGAACACGCCGACACCGCCCCACGAATCCCGGCGGGCCGGGGCATGCTCGCCGACGGCACCGGCGTCGAAGTCACCGACGACCTTGTTCGACCGGCCCGACCCCCGGAGCGTCATGCCGGCCGTGTGGAGTGCGTTCGTCGCCGACGACCACGGCGCCGGCCGATGCCTCGCGGGCCGACAACAGGTCCCTCGGTGGCAGCGTCCTCCCACAGTCCGCCCGCGCGCACGTACTGCTGGAATACGGCGCTGTTCGCGTTGTGTCCAAGACGGCTCGCGCGGTTTCTCGGCGAGTCTACCTGATTTGGGACGGCCTCGGCGGCCCGGATCAGGCGAAAGGGAGACACCGGACGCGGTGGGCGGCATCGGCCATGCGCCGGGCGACGTTTTGCGAGGGTACCCGAGCGGCCCGGACATCGATAGGTTCGGCGGACCGACGGCCTGGGGGGCGGATGGGTTCGGACGCATCCGAGCGGGACGATTCGGCTGGCGATCCCACTCCGGAACGACGGACGGTGGTCGAGTTTCATCGTCGGGTCGCGCTCGTGGGGTCGGTGCTCCTCGCGGTCGTCGCCGCGTCGACGTGGTGGTGGCTGGGGACCCAGTCCGAAGCGCTCCAGCGACATGGTCACGGTGACCGTGCGTCGCGCGAACGTGATCCTGGCAGTCTCCTACCTCACCCCCCGGGTACCGCCCGAACAGGCCGACCGAGTAGCCGCCGACGCCGAACGGCCGGCCCGGGAGGTCACCGCCGGTCTCCGAGTCGGCTGAAACCGGGACCGCACGGGCGGCTCTTCGGCGGCCAAGCGACCACGAATCCGCAGCGGCTTGCCTCCGACCTGGTCGCGGCCGAACGCGGGGTGGGCGCCGACCATCCCCGTGGTCTGCGCCGGCAACTCGCCCGGGTCGTCGGGCACCGCACTGCCTCTTCGTGGCGCGGGGCGAATGCGGATCGACGCCGTGGTGACCTCGTCGTGGATGCGGCCGGGTTCGCGCGCGGCGGGAGGGCGTGCGTTGCCTGGGGATGTCGGGTGTTCGCCGGTCCCCTCGAGGTGCGCTCCGCGTCGTCACGGGAACCTGGAACGTGAGACCCCAGGGATGTGCGGTGGGCGAGCACAGCAAGCCGGACCGGCCGTTGGACAAGGGCGACCCGCCGCCCGGGAACGGCGACGGCCGCGTACCGAAACCCGAGGCCCGCATTCGGGCGGGATCAGCACGTGGCGGAGCGCGGGGCGGTGGCCGCCGGGGCGTGCGGGTGGATGGTGAACACCCGGTCCAGACCGACCATGCGCAGGATGCGGGCGGTGTTGTCGGGGACCGCGGCCAGGGCTATGCCGCCGTCGTGTTCGATGGCCAGGTTCCGGGCGGCCAGCAGGGCGGTGATGCCGCTGGAGTCGCAGAATTCCAGACCGGCGAGATCCAGGACCAGAAGGTGCCCGGCGGCCAGGGTGAGGCCGTCCACGGCCAGGCGGAGTCGGGGTGCCGTGGCATGGTCGAGGTCACCGGTGATCTCCAGAACGGGACCGGTGGCGGCGTCGCGGGCGGTGATCGTCAGCGGGCTCATCTCGGGTCTTCACTTGCGGGGGGCGGGCACGCCGAGGGCGAGCAGGGCGGTGTCGTCGTCGAGTCCGTTACCGAAGCCGGCCAGGAGAGCGGTCAGGGCGCCGATCAGGGCGCGCGGGCCTGCCGGCGGCTGGGCGGCGGCGAAGGCGCGCAGGGCGTCCTCGCCGTAGAGTTCGCGCTCGGGTCCGATGCGGGCCTCGGTCAGGCCGTCGGTGTAGAGGAGCAGGGTGTCGCCGGGGAACAGCCGGGTGTGGGCGCTGGTGAACTGGACCTGGGGCAGGACGCCGATGAGCATCCCGCCGGGGGTGGGGAGATAGTCCGCGGTGCCGTCCGCGCGTTGGATCAGCGCCGGGGGGTGGCCGCCGGAGGCCAGGTGCACGCCGACGTGGTCGCTGCCGGGGTCCAGGACGCCGAAGATGGTGGTGCAGTAGCGGGTGTCGCCGCTGGTGTAGCGCTCGTGCAGCACCGTGTTCAAGGTGGTCAGCACGGTGACGGGATCGGGGTCGTGCAGGGCTGCGGCGCGCAGGGTGTAGCGGGTGAGCGAGGTGACCGCGGCGGCCTGGGGGCCTTTGCCGCACACATCGCCGAGGAAGAACGCCCACCGGTCGGCGCCCAGGGGAAACAGGTCGTAGAAGTCTCCGCCCAGCAGGTCCGGGGACGCCGTGTGGTAGTGGGAGCCTGCCTCCAGGCCCGGAATCGCGGGCAGCGCGGCGGGCAGCAGGTTCTGTTGGAGGACGGCGAGGGCTTCCTGGAGCCGTATGCGGTCGGCCTCCGCCTGCCGACGGGCTTCTTCGGCCGCCTTGCGTCCGCGCAGCAGCTCGGCCTCGTAGGCGCGGCGGTCACGGGCGTCGAAGACGGTGGTGCGGATCAGCAGCGGCTCGCCGTCCTCGCTCACCTTCACCTTCGAGGTGACGAGCACGGGCATGCGCTGTTTGCCGGCGCCCCTGATGTCCAGGGCGATTCCGCTGACCTCGCCCTGCATCTGCAACATCGGCGCGAAGTGCGTCTCGTGATAGAGCCTGCCGCCCACGGTGAGCAGGTCGGCGAACCGCATGCGGCCCACGACCTGGGAGCGTTCCAGGTCCAGCCACTGCAGCAGCGTGGTGTTGATCTTCGCGATGGTGCCGTCCATCAGCGTCGACAGATATCCGCACGGCGCCTGCTCGTACAGCTCCTCGGCACTGTCCTCCAGCAGCGAGGTGAATACCGCGTCCGTGGCGTGCGCGTCCTGCTCCTCGCCTGGCTCGGATGCTTGGTCGGTGCGGCACATCACCGGCTCGCTCCGACGAAGTCGATGATCGACCCCGCGGTGGCCTGTGGTGCGCTCAGCTGCGGGCAGTGCCCGGTCGCCTCCAGCGTCACCAGACGGCTGCCGGGGATCGCGGCGTGGACGTAGGCGCCGACCTCCCGGGGAGCGATCACGTCCTGCTTGCATTCCAGCACCAGTGTCGGCAGGGAAACCGACTCGAGATCGGCGCGGCTGTCGGACAGGAAGGTCGTGCGGGCGAAGACCCGGGCCATGTCCGGATCGGTCGCGCAGAACGATGCCGTCAGCTCCTCGCCGAGTTCAGGGCGGTCCGCGTTCCCCATGATCACCGGGGCCATCGCCGCCGACCAGCCCAGGTAGTTCGACTCCAGCGACTCCAGCAGCTCATCGATGTCGTCGGCGCTGAAGCCGCCCCGGTACCCGTCCTCGTCGATGTAACAGGGCGAGGGGGCGACCATCACCAGACGGGAAAACCGCTGTGGTGCCTTTGCCGCCGCGAGAACCCCGACCATCGCGCTGACCGAATGCCCCACGAAGGTCACATCGTGGAGGTCCAACTCGTCACAGACCTCCAGCACATCCAGCGCATAGCCCTCCAGCGAGCTGTAGCGCCGCTCGTCCCAGGCCGACGGGTCCGCTCGCCCCGAGCCCACGTAGTCGAAGAGGACCACCCGGAAGTCCTCGGCCAGAGCGGGGAGCACCAGACGCCACATGTTCTGGTCACAGCCGAACCCGTGCGCCAGCAACAGCACCGGCCCGTCCGCGCGGCCGGTGACGGTGATGTTGTTCCTGCGGCGGATATCCATACCCGCCAGTCTCGCATCACTCTCCCCACTCGACGCAGGGGCCCGGGCGCCTCGCCTCGCTGTGTGACGGTCGTGCCGACCGAGGTGGCAACGGGCGGCCCCGCCGGACGCAGGTGGTCCTGCGCAGTCTGGGCTTCGTAGCCGGGGATGTCCCGTGCGACAAGGGTCACGGTTCCCGAAAGATCCGCCCGTACCTGCGACGGCGAAGCATCCCGCTCGATTCCCGAACGGCGTGACGGGAAGACGACCGTCTTTGCAAAGGAGAACGCGACGGATGCCCACCCCTGCTCGATCCCGGGGCTTACACACTCTCCGGCGTTGCGTGCACCCTTGGCGCGCTTTCGACGCACGGTGGCGCCCGCCGCGCCCGCCGCGCCCGCCGCGCCCGCCGCGCCCGCCGCGCCCGCCGCGCCCGCTCCCCGGGACGCGGGGTCGGTCGCGTCCGCCTGGCGGTGCCGGGGTCCTTGGGTTCGACGCCCGCACGGGGTTTCGCTGTGGTCGGACGTTCACCGTCGAAAGATGCCCGGCCGGCCGCGCGAAACTCGGCCGGGGGACTCGAACGCCTCGATACCCGTGTCCCGTTGGCCGGTTGGCGTTGGGCCGGGCGGTGCATGGTGGTGGTTGGTGAGGGGCGCGTGCCGAGTCTTTCTTCCCCGAGGACCCGGCCCGCGCCCGACGGTTTCATACCCGGGCGTCGAGGGGTTCATGGGTCGCCCGTTCCGGTGAACTCCGGACGCGCCGCGTTCTCGCCGAACGGGAAGGGCGATCGGTGGACGTCACGATGGCGGCCCGAGCCCTGTGAGTTCGGGTGGACCGCTCGACCCGGTGGCTGTTGTTCGGGGGCGTTCGGTGCGGGGGCCGGGTACGGGGGTGGGTCCGCCCGCGCCGGGTGGGCGGGTGCGCGATCCGGGCCCGCTGCTCGACGGATCATCGGACCTGTCGAGGCGGGAGGCTTGGGAGTGCCGGTACTTCGCGGCATGCAGGGCACCACGGCCGTCGCCATTCGAGGGAATCGGGCCTATGTGACCAACGGACCAAACCTGGCCGGGAACGACCCGACATTGATGCTCGTGGAACTGCGCCGGCGCTGACACGTCTCTGCGGGATGGGCCACCCCGAGCGGTGCCCGGTCGACCAGGTTCGCGAAGGCCCGGGCGCGGCGCGGGACGTGGAGCGCGGAGACCGGTCCCGGGGTCGCGGCGGAGCGGGTGCCGCAGGTGCCGGCCCCCGACGACGGTGACCAGGTCTGTCCGCGGCTTCGGGCAGGTGCAGTCGGGCGGTGGTTGCCCCGCTCCATCGGTACACGACGAGCCATCCCCGCAGGCTCCAGAACGGGTCCGGGTACTCCACTCCACGAACTGCCGAAGTCCTGTGCGTGGGGCGGGATTCGCCCTAGGGTTTACCAGAGCACTGCCTGCCACCTCTCCGCCGGGCGCGCCCCGCACGTCGGGTGCCTCGGTCCATTCGATCGGTCGCGCCCCGAGCGGGACGCCGGCCTCGCCGAGTCGTGCTTTGCCGCGCCCGGTGCCCGAGCCCTCGGCCGGACGGGTGCGCCACGGGAAAGGGGACGCCTACGCCATGAGCAACTCCGATAGCTCCGCCATCCGGGTAGGCGCCTCCGTCGCAGCCTCCCTCTGGGTCGCGGCCGTCGTGGGTGAACTCGTCTACGCTCTGATCCGGGCCGAGGACACCTTGGTATGGGGCCTGTTGAACGTGTACTTCGGCGACGGTAGGACCGATATCGCGATATCCCTCGATGTGTCTGCGGTCCTGTTGTGGCTCGGTGTGACCCTCTTGTTCACCGTCGTCACGGCCATTGCCCGCAGCGGGGGTTCCGCCGGTGGACACGGGGAGTTCTGAGACACCGCCCGCGCATCGTCCCCGGTGCTCGCCTCCCTCGGCCGATCCCGGGTGGGGATCCGCTCGGCTCGTGTGCCACTGCGCCCGAGGCCGCCCGGACTGCCGGCACCGACTGCCGGACGCCGAATGCCCCTTGCCCACGCACGGCCCCGCGTTCGCCCCCCGACCAACCCGTCGCCCGATTCGATCCGGATCCGCCCGAAGCGGTCGACGTGCCCGTCGGCGGTGAACCGGTCCGGCGGGCACGTTCGAGCCTCTTGCGTGGCTTCGCTCCGTTCGGTGCGGTTTGGGAGCCGGGTGTCCGGTCCGCAGTGTGGCGGGGAAGCGGGGCCGTTGCCTCTACGCATTCCGCCAGGCGTCGTTGACGCAGCCCTCTTCGACGTGCCACCAGCCTTCCGCCCGACCTCGAACAAGCAGGGCTTGATGCCGCTCATTCCGCGTCGGCCCGCACATCGAACGCGACCAAGGGGAAGTCGTCGCCGAACGCCGCACCGCCCGGACCGAACGGCGCGAAGCGCTCATGGACGGCCTTCGCGCCGGGCCCGAGCGGGCCGCTCGGCACCGGCAGGATGCGCATGGTGCAGCCGCCGGACGCCTCGACCCGGCCGACGGCCCAGTGCAGACCTTCGTGATCGCTCACGAGCCGCACGACGTCGCCCTGGGCAACGCCGCCCTGAAGGAACGGCACGTTCTCGATACGCGCGGTGTCGTCGCCGACCCGGACGGCCCACAACACTTCCCGGTCATGAGGCAGCCACCCCTCCCGCGGCACGAACCGGAACCAGACCTTCATCCGCCCTTCCGCCGCGTCGACGTCGCCTTCGTTCACCTGTGCGACCCCGGCGTCCTTGCGCCCCTCGACGTCGTCCTCACGACTCTCGCCCCGGGGCCGGGCGCTCCCGGGGCCGGGTCCGATCTGCTGGAGGAGACCGCCGGGCCCTGCCCGACGACGCGAGCGACCGGCTCGTCGACGTCGCCCTGGAGGTGTGGCGCACTGCCCTCGACACCGAACTGCCCGCGGAAAGGCTCGCCGGCGCCGGGGCGTTCGCGCACGCCCGCGCGCTCGACCCGGCCACGTGGGTCGGCCTCGCCGCCCGCACCGCCGCCACAACGCTCCCCGACGCCTCGCCGGTCAACGCCGCCAGGGCCGCCGAAAACCCGGACAGTTCCGCCGCGTTCGCCCTGCTCACCGCGCTCCTCCAGGGCGTGCACGCCACCCACTGGCACACCGAACGCGTCCGCGACCATGCCCGCGCACTCCTCGCCGCGGACACTCCCCACGTGTCGGAACCGACCGGGCGCTGTTGCGGAACACGCTCATCGACAGCCGGCTTCGTTGATCTCCAGGAACAGCGTTTGTCGATTGGTTCCGGAGTCGGTTGGTGATCATGCGATTCATGAATGTCGAGCAGAAATGATGGCGTTGCCGTGGGGGCGGCGACAAAAGGGAAGGCGGAAGCCGCCGGGATGCCGGCAGGATGTCCGCGCTCAGCACCCAAGGGAAAGGCCCCACGACCGTGGTTCGTGCCATTACTTTGATCCGCTCCGCCTCCCTGTCCGACGTCGCCGAGTACGCCTACGCTGCCACGGCGCCCGCCGAGTCACGCCTGATCTTCCTGGCCGGGTCATGTCCGCTGAACGATGACGGTTCCACGGCAGCGATCGGGGACTACGCGGGCCAGGCAGCGAAAGCGATCGAGAACATGCAGGCTGCGCTTGCTGCCGCAGGTGCGTCGCTCCAGGACGTCATCAGCACAAGGGTTCTCGTCGCATCGGCCCGGCGGGAGGACCTGGTGGCCGCCTGGCAGGTGGTCCGGGACTCGTTCGCCGACCATGACGTCCCCAGCACCTTGATGGGCGTCACCGTGCTCGGTTATAAGGACCAACTCGTCGAGATCGAGGCCGTCGCCGCCGTGCTCGATTCGTGAGACCCCTTCAAGGGACACCGCAAACGCGGGATGGCCGGCCGTCCGGCACGCCGTGCTTGTGCTCAAGCTCCCGCATCGACATACCGCCGCGATGGTCACGCCGGATCGCGCGCGTGCAGCTCGACCTTCGACAAATCCGAACGACACAGCTCCGAGACGGGGCCGATGGCAACCCACGCGTGACCAGGGGCCGTGAGATGTTGCCGCCCGGAGTACCGCGCAGGCCGACTACCGGGTACGCGAGGGCGTTCCACCGATCTCGTCGAGCCGGGCCGTGCGCTACGCGACGGCACCGCCGCGCCGGAACCCCGGCCGAAGCAGAGGCCACCGACTTCAATCTGGCCGGGGATTCGGCGGCGCCGTCGGACCTGCCGTTCCGGATGAGCTGCCAGGCCGCGATTCCGCTGGGTGCGCAGGCTGCCGACACGGTGCTCAGCCGGATCGCGGGTGAGCAACCCGCGCCGATCAGCCTGGGGTTCGCCGGCCAGTGCATCAGCCTGGGCCGACGCGCCGGCATCTTCCAGTTCGCCGACAAGGACGACACCGCGAAGAAGCTCCACCTCGGCGGACGCCCCGGCGCCAAGCTCAAGGAGTTCGTGTGCAAGATCACCGTCAAGCACCTGGTCGCCGAGGCAGCCAAGCCCGGCTCGCACACCTGGGCGAAAGATGACAAGCGCCGGCACCTACTGCAGGCCAAGCGCGGCGAGGCGTCGGCCACCGCTGGACGGTAGGACTGGCTGCCGAAGCCGCGCACGACAGGCACCGGTACACCAGGATCGGCCAACCAGGAACTGAACTTCCGCCGCAGGGAGTCTTTTTCCGCCGCGACGTACACGGCGACCTCCCGGCCGCGGCTGCGGGCCAGCCGGAACCGGTCGGGCGCCCGCTCCAGGAACGCCGCGTTGTCGGTCCGGGCCGGAGGGACGTGGACCTCGCGCAGGGTGTCCACCAGGTCGGGGAAGCGCCCCTCGCGCCGGGCCCGGGCCGGACGGGAGGACAGCCGGCGGTACATCGACGGCGTGTTCGGCACCAGTTGCTCGGAGATCGCCCGATGCCAGAACTGTCCCAAGGTCACGCCGGCGTCGTACTCGGCGACGATCTCCCGGGCCCGGTCGATCACGACCGGCCAGTGGACGCGCCCATGCGGTACATGTACCCCGGGGTTCGCCCGAGCGGGCGAGACCGGAGACCGGACCTATATGAGTACGGGTACTCAGGCGGATACGACCGGCCGGCTTCACCATATAGAGGACGACACCGGTTCCGGGGGGAAGACCAAGGCGACTGCGCTCACCGGCAGCACCACCGAACTCGGGCGATCTCGCCTCGCGGATCTCTCCCTCCAGGTCGCCCCCCACAACCGAGGGCACTACGACGCATTGGCATTCCTGATGGGCTGCCCGGTGCGCCCGGCGCCACGGCCTGGCTGGGTCGGCCCCGGCCCGACTGGCATTCACCGAGATCAATTCAATCGCAAGGATCACAATGACTGCAGGCGCTCCGCAGAACCCCGTTACGGTAAACGACAGGCATTCTGCGCTGAACCTTACGCACGTTGCCGAGATCGTCCCCGTCAGGTCTATCGAGGATATCTGCGCCGCCGTCAAGGAGGCGACGCGCACAGAACGAGGGGTGGCTATATGCGGAGGCCGCCACGCCATGGGAGGGCAGCAATTTTCCAGCAACGACATACTTGTCGATACCGCAGAATTCAACAGTGTTGTCTCTCTGGACGCCGAACGTGGCCTGGTCGAGGTAAATTCCGGAATTCAGTGGCAAGAGCTGCACGAATGGCTCCTGGCGAACCAGGCCGGAGTCGAAAAAGTGTGGACGTTCCGACAGAAGCAGACAGGCGCCAATCGACTGAGCATCGGTGGTTGCCTCGCAGCGAACGTACACGGCCGCGGCTTGACTCTGCCCCCGTTTGTCAGCGATGTGGAGAGCTTCACCATTATCGGTTCGCAAGGTGAGCCAAAGCTGTGCAGCCGGGAGGAAAACGCAGACCTGTTCGCGCTCGCCATCGGCGGGTACGGCCTTTTCGGCGTCATAGGGAACGTGACGCTGCGCCTCACGGAGCGGTACAAAGTGCGCCGCGTGGTGGAAATCGGTCGAATCGACGATCTGCAAGAATCGTTTGATCGACGCATCGCCGAGGGCTTCCTGTACGGCGACTTCCAGTTCGAAATCGACCCGGTCGCAGATACATTTCTGCAGCGTGGCGTGTTCTCGTGCTACCAGCCAGTCGGCAGTGATGCGTCCATTCCCGAGGATCAGCGCATTCTAGCCCCTGATGACTGGCGCGGCCTGTTGATGCTTGCCCATACAGACAAGTCGGCGGCATTCGATCGCTATGCCGAGCACTACCTGGCCACTTCGGGTCAGGTTTATTGGTCCGACAGTCATCAATTCGCCACGTACATTGACGACTACCATCTCGCGGTCGATGAGGTGCTTGGCCATCAGGGCTCTGAGGTCATCACCGAAATCTTCGTGCCCCGCTCGCGACTCACCGAGTACATGGCCGCAGCCGCGGACTACCTGCGCAGCAACGACATCGATCTCATTTATGGCACGATACGGCTTGTCCGGCGCGATGATGAAACCTTCCTCGCCTGGGCCCGCCGCGACTACGCGTGCATCATCTTCAATCTCCACGTGCGCCATGACGCCACGGGGCACGAGGAAGCCGGCACGGCGTTCCGTGGCCTGATCGACCTGGCCATCACCCACAACGGCAGCTTCTATCTCACCTATCATCGGCACGCGACTCGCGAGCAAATAGAAGTTTGCCACCCGAAGTTCAGCGAATTCCTGACCCTCAAACGCGCCCACGACCCGCAGGAACGCTTCACCAGCGACTGGTACCGTCACCACAGGGACCTGTTCGAAATGGCACAAGCATGGTGACCGTTTCCGCGACAGCTCTGGTTGTAGCAGGAGGGCAGCTACTCGTCGGGCAGGATCCGACATGGCGTCCGCTGGTGGGTCCACAGACCCAAGCATTCCTGCGGACTGCCCTGGGCGGTGCCACATTCCCATGGTCTTTGCTTGCTGCCGCGACGCGATGGAGAATGGCACGGGGCCTTTTGCGCGGGCTGGAACGTATCTTTCTACCCGGGCTTTTTACACACCAAGCGCTGCGCAAGCAGTTGCTGCGGGAATGGGCACGCCAATCCATTTCCGAAGGAGTGGAGCAAGTCGTGGTTCTGGGGTCAGGGCTCGATACGCTGGCACTGGAATTGTCCGGAGTATTTCCCGGCACCCGCTTTATCGAATTCGACCGTGGCCCGTCCTTGAATCTCAAGCGGTCAGCGTATGAGCGTTACGGTGGTCTGAAGGATAATCATGCGCTGGTCGAGGGCGACCTCGCGCGCGGCGGGGTCGAGGATCAGTTGGCACGTTCCCCGCTGTATGTTCGGCAAGCGCGGACATTGTTCGTTGTCGAAGGTGTTTCGATGTACCTGGAAGCAGAAGAGGTCACCGTACTGCTCGGTGAGCTGGGTGCCCGCCCGGCGGGTACGACGTGGTGCGCGTTTTCTTTTATGGGCCTCGATGTCTCGGGTCGACCGTCGTTTGTAGACGAACGTAGTCCCGTGCAAGGCTGGCTTCGTCGACGCGACGAGGTATTTCGCTGGGGCAGCACCCACGAGCAGCTCGCCGACATGCTCACCACGGCGGGTTTCACGGTACGCGCAATGACAGAGCGGGACACCCTCGCAGGCCGCGCTCCAGACAAAAACGCCAAAGTGGCCCGTGGTGAATATCTGTGTCTTTCGAAGAACTCCTGAGCTTCGATTCGTGAACGGGCAGGGACTGTCGCCGCGTCTGGGCGGCACCCATGCCGGCCGCCACGAAGGCGCGCCGAGGCACGCGGTCGCCGTCGCCTCGATGCTCGCCCTCACCGTGGTCAACCCATTGCTGGGGATGGCCCGGGCGAGGGCGCCCAGGTCTCGAATTCCCAGGTGGGCGGGGCGGGTTCGCGACTCGCGGACGTCGTCGGTGGTGTGGGTGGTCGGGGTTCGGATGCGAACATAACGGCACTCTTCCTGCGCGTGTGTCCGGAGCCGGGGTTCGCCGGAGCCGGGGTTCGCCGGTGCCGGGCGCGCGCCCCGGTCGTGGGAGGAGGGCGTGTACCCGCCTCGAAAACCACTCAGTCGCGGCGGGTGGAGCCCCGGGGCGCGCTACGGCGGGGACGGGGATTTCGCGGCGGGGGAGAGGGTCTTGGCCGTGGTGGGGAACGGGGCGGCGTGCCCGGGGACATTCGCACTGCCGTGTGGATGCAGTGGGGGTTGGGTGGTGCCGACCGAGCCTGATGACGGGCGGCGGAGGGTTCGAAGTTGTGGTGCGCCGCCGCGGCGGTGATGGCCACGACCGGCGGCTGGCCCGGGCGTCTCTCGGTCGCGGCGGGGTCGTCCGCGCTGGCGCCTGCGCAGGTGGCGTCGAACGGCCTGTGCAGGCGTGTGGTCGACCTGTTCGCCTTCGGGAGTCCGTGGCCGGAGCCGTCGCCCGTTCCCGGTCGCGGGCCGGAACACCGTCCGATCCGAAGGCGAGTTCTCAAGAGCCGGCCTTTCCTCGCGGCGGGTGTGGAGCGGGAGCGGCGGGGCAGGCGTGCGCCGAACCATTGCACGGACGACTCCCGGGCGGCGGCTGCTGTCTGCCGCGTGGGGTTCGTCGATAGTCGACATCCGAGGAGGATTTCCGTGAGCACCGGCGACAACGTGTGGGGTCACCGTCCCGAGTCCGGCTACACCGCGGGAACGAGCCTGGCCGGCTACAAGGTCGATGCCACCGACGGCCACATCGGCAAGGTCGACAAGCACAACGACGACGTCGACGCGTCCTACCTGGTGGTCGACATCGGTGTGTGGATCTTCGGCAAGCACGTCCTGCTCCCCGCGGGCACGATCGCGAGCATCGACACCGAGAACAAGGTCGTCCACGTCTCGCGCACCAAGGAGGAGATCAAGAACTCCCCCGAGTTCGACAAGGACAAGCACCTCGACGACCACGACCACCGCAGCCGCACCGGCGACTACTACGGCAACACCGCACCGGGCACCCCTGGGGCCGGCCCCGCCGGCACGCCGTAACCGGCGAACGGACCCGGGTTCGACGCCGACACGCGAGGCTGTCCGTCGCCGGCGGCGTCGTCCGGAATTCCGTCCGTGATCGACGGTCGGCGAGGCGACGTGCTCCGCGTCCGCCCTTTCGACCCACGTCCGCGGGTACCGACACCATCGGTCCGGTGCCCGCACGAACCGAGAGGCCGGGTGAATCCCATGGCAGGCAAGTTCGAGGTGTACACGGACAAGAACGGCAAGTTCAGGTTCCGACTCAAGGCGGGCAACGGCGAGATCGTCGCCACCGGCGAGGCCTACGAGACCAAGGCCGCCTGCCTCAAGGGCGTCGAATCGGTGAGGACCAACGCGGCCGACGCCAAGGTCGAGACCCTCGATTCGTGACTCCCGCCGGGTCCGCCGCGCCGACGAGCGCGGCGGGCCCGGGTCGCGTCGTCGGCAGCGCCCCGGCGCGCGCCGACTGCGCGTTCTCCACGTGCCGGCCCGCCGGCGCGGGTCGGCGGTGCTTCACCGAAATCAACACGGGTGGGAGCCCGGATATGACCATTCCGCCACGCAACCCGCCCACAGGGGACACGCAACCCGCCCACAGAGGAACTGAGTTGGACCCTGACGCACAGTGTTGGTGTCTTGGGCCGGGTCCGCGCCACGGTCCGCGACGCCCTCGGCGGCTGGGGCCGGCCCCCGGACCGCGCGGACGACGTCGTCCAGGTCGTCTCGGAACTCGTCGGAAATGTTCTTCGCCACACCCACGGCGAAGCCGAATTGACCTTGAGCCCCACCCCCGACGGAGTCGAGATCGCGGTGGGCGACCACGCCCGCGATCTCCTCGTCCTCCAGCGTCCCGCGATCGGCGACGGCGGATACGGCCTACGCCTGCTCGACACGCTCACCACGACGTGGAGCGTCGAACAACACGGGGTGGGCAAGCACGTCCGCGCCCGCATACGACGTTGAAGCCGCGCGACACAGCCGTGCGATCGAATGCGACGATGTGGACATCCCCGACGAGCAAGGCGGCGATCCGATGAGCGTGGCCGAACCCGACCTCGTTCTCACCACACGCGCCCCACGTCCGGGCGTCGCGGTCGTCGACGTTCGCGGCCACCTCGACCACCACACCGCGCCCCGACTGCGCAGGCGCGGCTTCGAGCTGATCGACCAAG
The DNA here is from genome assembly GCF_055558835.1 of Embleya sp. NPDC025285. Taxonomy (NCBI): domain Bacteria; kingdom Bacillati; phylum Actinomycetota; class Actinomycetes; order Kitasatosporales; family Streptomycetaceae; genus Embleya; species Embleya sp. NPDC025285. The sequence continues at coordinate 39,463 of NZ_JBVHLU010000077.1, read as the reverse complement.
GGCACCGCCATGTGATCCTGAACCTGGCCGGCCTGGGGTTCTCCGACTCCACCGGCCTGGCCGTCCTGGTCGCCCTCCACCACCGCACCCGCGCCCATCGGGGCACCGTCGCCGTCGCGGCCCCACCCGAGCGCCTCCGCAGGATGCTGCGCGTGACCGGCCTGTCCCTCGTCGTCGCCGAACACCACGACGTCGACCACGCCTTGGCCGCGATCGAACCCGACGACACTTTGCCTCCTGGGGCGCGCCACGATGCCTAGGACCGGCGTGTGCACTCCGTACGCTTGCCGCGTGTGTCGCCGGAGGCGGGCGTCGAAATCCACTCCTGCGAGCGCTTACAGGCCCACCGCGGCGACAAGGTTCCTGGCGGAAGGCACGGTTCGTTATTCGGCTCGCTACTGCATACGGGTGTATCCCGTGGCCCCCTGGGCAGGCCGGCCCTGCGTCCGTCCGACGATCGAAGGGGATGCCCATATGAGCCCGAGCACCGCGAACATCACCGAGACGACCGCCACAGTATGCCACCCGCGCCCCGTCGACCTCCCGACAGACGACGACCACGGCGACCTCCTCGCGGGCCATCACTGCACCAGCCTCGCCGGTTCCTGGCCGACTCGCAGCTGCCCTGGGGCCTGGACGCGGCCGGAGGCGCGGTGTCCACTCCGGCGTGGCGCACCAAGCCGTCCTGGTACCTGGTCGCCACCGAGGACCACATGATCCCGCCACCCGTGCAGCGCGCGATGGCCGAGCGAATCGGCGCCCGCGTCGCCGAGACGGCCGGCAGCCACGCCGTCTACGTCTCGCAGCCCGCCGCCGTCGCCGACCTGATCAAGCAGGCCGCCGGCAGCTGAACCCGCCCGACCGGCACTCCGGCGCCCGCCGGCCCACCCCCACAAGGGGCGGGCCGGCGGGCGCCGCTCCGTCACAGCCACCCCTCCGGCAGCCCCAACACCCCACGCCCGGACGGGACTTCACCGGCCCCCGAATACCGAGGAGCCCGACATGGCATCCCACCGCAGATCCCGGAAGCTCGGCCTCGGCGCCGCCGCGTTCACCCTCGCCGGAGCCGCGGCCTTCCCCACGCTCACCCCCTCGGCGACCGCCACCCCCGCCCGCCCAAGCCGACCGTCGTCCTCGTGCACGGCGGGTTCGCCGACGCGTCCAACCGGAACGGGGTGCGGTCCCACTCGGGGAACAGGTCCCGGGCCAGGGCCTCGTCGAGGAACAGGAAGCGGGCGCTGTTCGGCCGTCCGGGCAGGTCGAACACGGGTGCCAGGAGTGCGCGCCCCAGGGTACGCCGAGGCCGTGCAGGCCGGACCGCCGTCCCCTGGCGGGCTGCCGCAGCAGCCGCCGGCACGGCGTGGGCCCGGTCGACACCACCGAGGAGATCGAGGCCGCCTTGCTGGAACAGTTCGGCCACAGCCGCTACGCGACCGCGATCCTGGCCGAACTCGACCTGCTCACCTGCGCGTTGACCCGGGTCAACCGCGGCCACCACCCGCCGATCGTGATCCGCAACGGTCAATGGGTCGCCACCCTGGAACACCCGCCCGCGCACCCGATGGGCACCGCCATCGGCCTGCCCGTCGAGGTGTACGACGAGCAGCCCGAACCCGGCGACTGGGTCCTGTAGTACACCGACGGCATCACCGAGGCCCGCAACCCCGAAGGCGAGATCTTCGGCCTCGACCGGTTCGTCGACTTCGTCATCCGCCACGTGGCGGACGGCCTGCCCGCGCCGGAGACCCTGCGCCGACTCATCCGAGCGTTCCGCGAGTACCACCACGACCGGCTTCGCGACGACGCCACCATCCTGCTCCAGCCGCGGCACGGCACCGGCATCGGAACACCCCTGACCGACGACCACCCCGCTTTCGGCCGGCATGCCCGCTGCGCGGGATCAGACCGCGGCGAGGACGTCCACCAACATCAGGCGTGAACTCTCGTGCCGCATTCGCCGGATCGCCGCCGGCACCCACCCGCGCGCCGACGAGCCGATCTGCCGCCGCACCCACGCCGCCGAGCGACGCGGCACTGCCGTTCGGCGGGCCACCGCCGGACCCGCCCGACGAATCGAGCCAAGGGCCGCCCGGATCGGGGCGGCCCCGGGTCCGGCGCGCACCGGACGCGGGTGTCGGCGTGCGTCGGGGCGGGGGACGTCCAGGTCTGCCCAGACGGTCTTTCCACCCCGGTGCTTGCGGACGCCCCAGTCGGTGGTGAGGGTGTCGAGGATGTGCAGGCCGAAGCCGCCCTCGTGCTCGGGGCCGGTATCGCGGCGCGTCGGCATCCGCGAGCCGGTGTCGGTGACGGACAACCGCACCCCGCGCCCGGTCCGGCGCACGGCCAGGACCACGTCCCCGGTGGTGTGCACCTGGGCGTTGGTCAACATCTCCGACAGGACCAGAACGGCCGCGGCCACGCGGTCCTCGCCCCACCCCCAGTCGGCGAGGGCAGCTCCCACGGCCGTGCGGGCGCGGGCGGCAGCCCCGGTCCGTTGTGGCACGCGCCACCGGACGAGACAACGACGATGTCGAGGCATGACCTTCCTCACGGACACGTGGGCGGACGGCGGACGGTGTTCCGGGGCGACCTCGGCATACGGGCCCAGGCGCGGAACGACGCGTTCGCGTCCTCGTCCGGCCGGTCGTCGAGCGCGGGATCGGAGCGGGAGACCTCGACTCCACCGTAGGGGCCGTGACCTGGCCGTTCGTGCACCATGGGCGATCCTTTCCCGAGGCCGATGCCGCCGTGCCCGCACGCACGCCTGCCCGGCGGCCCGCGCCTTACGCGTCGCCCGATCGAGTGGATCGGCACTCGACGCCGCGAACGCCACGTTTCGGATGACGACCCCGGCAGGACGTCACTGCCGTCGGCGCGGAATCTCACCCCCGATCGGGTGTACTTCCCTCGAGGTGGGGCACAATGCTGCGGCCCACAGCCGGCCCGAAAGCAGGAGGACGCCGAGATGAACCGCACCGCCGCCGCGACCGCCTTCCCGGCGGCCGACGCGACCGCGACCGCGACCGTGACCGCAACTGCGACCGCGACCGCCGCAGCCGGGGACGGCGCGCTCGCCGATCTGCCGATCATCGACGACCCGGGCAGTGTCTCGGCGACCGACGCGCGGGCGATGTCGAAGGTGCTGTTCGACCGGCTGCGGGTGTTGGAGGAGGGCACGCACGAGTACCAGTACGTGCGCAACACCCTGATCGAGCTCAACATCCCCCTGGTCCGGTTCGTCGCGGGCCGCTTCCGCTCGCGCCCGGAGACCACGGAGGAGATGGTCCAGGTCGGCACGATAGGCCTGATCAAAGCCATCGATCGTTTCGACCCCTCCTTCGACGTCGAGTTTCCCACCTTCGCCGTCCCCACCATCTCCGGCGAGATCAAGCGCTTCTTCCGCGACACCTCCTGGGCGGTGCACGTCCCGCGCCGCCTGCAGGAGTTGCGCCTGGAACTGGCCAAGGCGCGCGACGCGTTCACCACCGAACACGACCGTGAACCCACCCCCGCCGAACTCGCCCACAGGCTCGGTATCGGCGTCGAGGAAGTCGTCGAGGGCCTCGCCGCCGCCGCGGGCTACACGGCCGCCTCGCTCGACGCCCCGGCCACGGACGACGGCCCCACCGAGGTCCACGCCTCGCGCGCCTCGTTCGTCGACCCCGGATACGACCTCGCCGAGAACCTGCACGCCCTCAAGCCGCTGATCGCGGCCCTGCCGCAGCGCGAGCGGGACATCCTGTCCATGCGCTTCGGCCAGGACCTGACCCAGTCCCAGATCGGCGAGCGCCTGGGCATCACCCAGATGCACGTCTCCCGCCTCCTGGCCCGAACCCTGACCGGACTGCGCACCCAACTCCTCGCCGACTGAAACCCGATCGAGGTACGTGATGCCCGGGGAACGACCGCGTCGCCTCGTTCGCGACCGCGCGTGGCGGACCCTCCCACGCACCGCATCGGCCGAGTCGTTGCGATGAACACGGGCACCACCGGCCCGCTGCTGATCTGTCCGCGGATGACCGACGCGCTCGCCATCCCAACCGTCGGAAGGTGCCGCATGAGCACTCGGGAGAACACGGAACACGCCGACGGCACCGACGTGACGGCCCGGCACGATGTACCGGCCCGCAAGCAGCGCCTGCGTCGGCGACTGGAGCGCCTGCTGGGAATGGCGGCCACCGAAGGCAACGAACTCGTCCCCTTGCGCAACGGCGATGCGATCTTCCCCGCCATGCTCGACGCGATACGCGGCGCCGAGCACACCATCGACATGATGACCTTCGTCTACTGGCGAGGTCGCATCGCCCGCGACTTCGCCGCCGCACTCGCCGACCGGGCCAGGGCCGGCGTGCGGGTGAGACTGCTCCTCGACGGCTTCGGCGCGAAGGAGATCGAGCAGGACCTCCTCGACGTCATGGACGACGCCGGTGTCCAAGTGGCCTGGTTCCGCAAACCGTTGTGGCTGTCGCCGTTCAAACAGAACCATCGCTGCCACCGCAAGGCCCTCGTCATCGACGAGCACACCGCCTTCACCGGCGGCGTCGGCATCGCCCAGGAATGGTGCGGCGACGCCCGCAACCCCGACGAGTGGCGCGACACCCACGTCAAGGTCCGGGGCCCGGCCGTGGACGGGATCGCCGCCGCGTTCGCCCAGAACTGGGCCGAATGCCACGACGAACTCTTCGACGACCGCGACCGCTTCACCGAACACGACCAGGTCGGGACCTCGATCGTCCAGGTCGTGCGCGGCTCGGCCGGAGTCGGATGGCAGGACATGCAGGCCCTCATCCGCGTCATGCTCACCTCCGCCGAACAACGTTTCCGCCTGGCCACCGCCTACTTCGCCCCGGACACCTACTTCGTCGACCTGCTGTGCGCCACCGCCCGCCGCGGCGTCACGGTGGAAATCCTGCTCCCCGGCCCCCACACCGACCAACGTGCCTGCCAACTCGCCGGCCAGCACCACTACACCCGACTCCTCGACGCGGGCGTGCGCATCCGCCAGTACCAGCCGACCATGATGCACGCCAAGATCATGACCGTGGACGGGGTGGCTTCGCTGATCGGCTCGACCAACTTCAACCGCCGCTCCATGGACCACGACGAGGAAGTCATGCTCGCCGTCCTGGACGAGGCGTTCACCGCGGAACTCGACCGGGACTACGACGCGGACCTCGAACGTAGCGTGACCATCGACCCCGACCGCTGGCGGCGTCGGGCCACCGGGCAACGCCTGCGAGAGGCGGCTGTCCTCCCCATCAGACGCTTCCTGTAGCCACCGGACACGATTGCCGGGGCCGCGCAGCGACTGCGCCTGCGAAATTCGCTCAAGACGGACGCGGCCGCGCCCCGGCACCCCTACGCCGTCTCCGCGCCGTTCACCACCACCGAGCCGAATCAGCGGGCCGATCCTCCCGGGCAGTCCGGGAAGAGCGCGGCCCGACAGTCGGACGGGGGTGAGCGGGTGCCGGACCGCGCGAGCGTCGACCGGGGGGAAGCCGGCGCCGACGGACAACTTCCCCAGCCAAGGCAACACGTCTGGGGCCCTGGGTAATCACGGCCGTCACCGAGCGGTCGAGTGGCGAACCACGCGCAGAGAAGCCTGATCCGTCGCCGTCGACGGATCAGCCATGGCCGTACGAGAACCGGGCCGAGTCCGGGTGCCGGATTTCGGGGCCGGGGCCGGGTCGGGGGCCGTGCCAGTCCAGGCACAGGACGGTGGCGTCGTCTTTGGGCGGTCTGCCGTCGTAGGCGTCGGCGACGGCGGCGACCAGGGTGCGTACGACCTCGCGCGGGTGCTCGGCGGCCGTCTTGCGGACGAGGCCGGGCAGGTCGACGGTATGCGCTTCGCGGTCCTGCATGCCGTCGGTGTGGAGCAGGAGGCGGTCGCCGGGGTGCAGGTCGAGGTCTTGCACGCGGTAGGCGCCCTGTCCGACGACGCCGAAGGGCAGATTCACCGCCAGGCGCAGTTCTTCGACCGTTCCGTCGCGCAGTCGTAGGGGCCAGGGGTGGCCGGCGTTGACGAGTTGGGCGCTGCTTCCGTCGAGGCCGATGCGCAGGAGTTGGCCGGTGGCGAAGGTCTGCCGGCCGTGGTCGAGGAGGGCCTGGTGGGTCTGGCGGGCCTGTTCGGCGAGGTCGGCTCCGGCACGGCGGGCGCCTCGGGAGGCGTTGACGAGGAGGGTGGCCATGAGGGAGGCGTCGACGTCGTGACCCATGGCGTCGGTGACGGATAGGTGCAGGGTGTCGTGGTCGAGGGCGTAGTCGTAGGTGTCGCCGGCGATGTCGGAGGCGGGGACCAGGGCGCCGGCGAGGGTGAATTCGGGGGCTTCGCAGGTGGGGGCGGAGGGCAGGAGTTGGCGTTGGATCTCCGCGGCCAGGCTGACGGTGGTGGTGCGGTTGCCCCAGTGGTAGAGGTCGGTGAAGCGGCGGTCGGTGACGATGATGTACGCCAGTGCGTGCGCGGCCTCCTCGACCTGGGCCAGCACGTCCGCGGTGACGTGGGTGAGGAACAGTTCCAGGACACCGATGGTGTCGCCGCGGTTGGTGACGGGGGTGAGTACCCGCTGACCCTGGTCGCCCTGTGGTGTCACGACCGGCTTCTGGGCGCGCAGGACCTCGTCGTAGACGCTGCTGCCGGCGAGAGGGACCTGTTCGGCGTGGTGTTCGTGGTCGGTACGGGGGGTGTCGTTGACGCGCAGCAGCCTTCGTCCGACGACGTCGACGAACAGGAAGGACACGTATCGCGCGTCGAAACGCTCGCGCAGATTGTGTGCCACGACATCGAGGGAACGCACCGGCGCGGTACCCTCCGCAGCCGCCAACACCTCGGCCAGTCCGATTCGTTCACGCACCAGATCACTCCCCAGGCCACCGGCACTCCTCCGTGCCGACACGACAACAGCCACAACCGCGACGCATCGCGGGCGGGAACGCGCCGCCACCGACCCCGGGAAGCCGGGATCGAGCCAGGACGGCGAGTGGGTCTCGCCTGCCTGCGGGACGGTGTGGTGCATTTCCCGGGGTGAGTGTGCCCCGGTCAAGGTCATGTATTGCCAGGACTCGACGACGGCGGATCGACGGCGGCGCCCGCCGCGGACCTCCGACACGCGACCGATGGCGGCCTCGAGAGGTGATCGCCGGTGCTCTCATGTCCGGTGGTGGGAGTATCAGGACCTTTCTACAGTCCCCGTCGCAACGGCCGGGTCCTGTGCGGCCGGTTGGCGTGGGGCGGGCGGCACGTGGTGGCTGCAAGTTCGGCGGCGACTTCGACGAAGCGGCCCGACAACCGGGTCGCCGTCGCGCCCCCGGCGCGCCGGCGCGTGCGTGTCGGGTGTGCTCGGTGACCCGGGCGGAATGTGCTCGGATGCTGATCGAACAGGCGTGCTAACTTTCGTGAATGCAACAGCCAACACGCGCGCTTCTTGCCGCGATCGAGGAGAAGAACCCCGACGCGCTGAGTCGCCTGTTCGCCCAGGGTGTCGATCCGGCAGCCGAGTACGACGATCACGGTTTGGTGGATCTGGTCGCCTTCCGGGCTGTCGACACCGGTGCGGTGGAGTTGGTTCGGCCGTTCGTCGTCGCGGGACTGCCGGTCGACGCGCAGGTGGCAGGCGTCTTCGTCGGCGGCTCGACGATGTTGGGTACGGCAGCCCGGGATGGCTGCCTTCCGATCGTCGAGTACCTCATCGGCGCGGGCGCCGACGTCAACCACAGCGATCCGTGCGATCCGAACGACCCGGACGATCCGAATTTCGGGACAGTCCTGACCCACGCGCTCGGGTGTGCCGAGCCTTTGCCGGTCGTGTCCGCGCTGCTGCGTGCCGGAGCCGACCCGAACGTGCCCCGCCCGGACGGCTGGACCCCGCTGATGTTGGCCGCACACGGCGGGGACATCGAAGTCGTGGAAGCGCTGTTGGCGGCCGGGGCGGACGTGCTCGCCGTGAAGGGTACCGGGAATCGCAGGACCCACGCGCTGCACATCGCCGGCGTCCGCCATCACCGCGACATTGAAGCCCTGTTGCGGAAGCACGGTGCGGTCGATCTGATCGACGGCGCATCCGAGGTCGCCCAATGGCGTGCCGAACATGCCGCCACGGCCTTGCCGCTCGTGCGTCGTGAGGTGCCGAATTCCGTCGACATCGACGCCTGCACCGAGCGACTGACCACGACCGTGTCCGACATCGCCGACTGGCTCGCCGCGCATGACGCCGGTGCCGCCGAAAGGTTGAGCAGCAGACGGGGCGCGGCGGATCCGGCCGCGATCGCCGAACTCGAGGCCGCGGTCGGTGAACCGCTGCCGGCCGAATTCCGGGCGTACCTACGGCTGTTCGGCGGCTCGGCCGGTCTGGACGTGTTCGAGTACGACGGGATGTCCGTCTCGGAGATGATCAGCACCCGGCGCGGGCTCACCGACCTTCTCGCCGAGGGCACCTTCGACAGCGCGGAGCCACACCAACTGGATCCGGACGACAAGTCCGTCCGATACCGATGGTGGCATCCCGGCTGGGTCCCGTTCGCACGGGACGGTGGCGGCAATCTGCACTGCATCGACCTTGCCCCCGAGGCCGACGGCGTCCGCGGACAGGTCTTCTCCTGGGAGATCCAAGGCGGCCCGCTGCCCGTGCGGGCCTCGTCGTTCGAGCGGTTCCTGACGGCGTACCGGAACAGCCTGCTCCGCAGCCGCGAGGGTTGGTAGGCACGGTTCGAAGCGGCGGGGGCCGGAAACGGGGTGTTGGCCACCGCGCCGGCCCCCACGCTACTCGCTGGTTTCAGGGGGCAGGTGGGATGTCCCCTTCGGAATCGCCGGGGCATCGCGGGCGTCGCCCGGGGATGGACGATCGGTTCGGGGGGTGAGCCGGTCGGCTTCGTCGAGCAGGTAGCGGCGCTCGACCCGGTTGTCGGTCAGCGCGGCGGCCTCGCGGTACAGGGTCCTCGCAGCCGCCGTGTCGCCGGTGGCATGTGCGAGATGGGCGCGCACCGCGCGTTCGCGTCGGTGAGTGAGCGGATCCTGATCCAATGCGTGGCGCCGGTTGAGGTCGTCGAGCAGCGCCAGTCCCCGAACCGGGCCGTACGCGCGGGCGACGGCGACCACTCGGGCCAGTCGCACCGGCGCGGTCGGGGCGAGCCGTTCCAGCCACAGGTAGAGCATCGCGATCTGCGGCCAGTCCGTCGCCTTCGGCGTGGCGGCCGCGGCGTGCAGCGCCGCGATCGCCGCCTGGAGTCGGTAGGGGCCCGGCTCACGGCGGTGCCAGACGCCGTCGATCAGGCGGGTGCCCTCGCGGATCAGATCGCTGTTCCAGCGGGAGCGGTCCTGCCGGTCCAGCGGTATCAACGCGCCGTCGTCGCCGGTGCGGGCCGGCCGTCGCGACTCGGTGAGCAGCATCAACGCCAGCAGGCCGGTCGCCTCGGCGTCGTCCGGCACCGCGTCGACGAGCATCCGGGTCAGCCGAATTGCCTCGCTCGTCAGCCGGGTGCGAGCGAGTTCGTCTCCCGCGGAGGCGGTGTAGCCCTCGTTGAAAACGAGGTAGAGCACCCGCATGACGGCGCTCATCCGGGAGGCCTGGTCCGTGTCGGTGGGCAGGGTGAAGCGGGCTCCGACGTCGGCCAGTCGTCGTTTGGCACGGCTGATCCGCGTCGCCATCGTGGCCTCGGTCGTTCCGTGGGCGTGCGCGATTTCGGCGGTCGTGAGGCCGGCGACCGCGCGCAGCGTGAGTGCCACCTGGGAGTCGGGGCTCAGCACGGGGTGGCAGCACAGCAGTAGCAGGATGAGGCCGTCGTCGGTCTCCCGCGCGGGGGCCGCCTGGCGGGTCGGCTCGCGCAGGATCAGTTCGGCCATGCCCGCTTTCTGCTCGCGCCGGTGCCGTGCCTGCTCGGAGCGCAGGAGATCGACCATCCGCCGGTGGGCGATCCGGATCAACCAGCTCCGCGGTTCGTCCGGCACGCCGTCGACGGCCCACGTCCGGCTCGCCGTCAACAGCGCCTCCTGTACGGCGTCCTCGGCGATGTCGAAGCGGCCGAAACGGCGCGTCAACGCGCCAAGCACCTGTGGCGCTTCGGTGCGAAGCAGGAGTTCGACATCCGCGGTCGCGCCCGGCCCGTCGTTCATCGCGGGATGTGGCGCGCCGTCCGCGCCGGGTCGTGCGACAGCCTGTTGCTCATGACGCGAAGTCCTCGCCCATGATGGGCCGGATCTCGATCGGCTCGCCCAGGACCTCCACGATCCGAGAGGCGATTTCCAGGGCACGTTCCCGGCCGGTCACGTCGATGACGGCGAAGCTGGCGAGGACCTCCTTGAGTTCGGCGAACGGTCCGTCGGTCGCGGTCACACCCGCCGGGGTCCGGCGCACGGTGGTGCTGACCGCGGGGTGGCCCAGGCCCTCGGTGCCGACGAGTTCGCCGGTCGCGCGGAGTTCCTTCTCGAACGCCTGGTAGGCGGCGAACGCGGCCAGCGCGTCCTCCGTCGGGGCATCGGCGGTCGCGGCGTCCCAGGCGGCGGCCGAGGTGTAGCCGAGAAGCAGGTATTTCATGACGCTTCCTTTCCGATCATCCCTGCCGATGGTAGGTCGAATCGGGCCGGTGGACACGGCGGAGCGTCAGCGCAAGGGCGGTCGTCCAGCCGAAGGCGACCAGGCCGTTCACGGCGATCCGGATGCTCATGTGGTCCTCCGACATCGGCAGCAGCAGGACCGTCGCGACCACGCCGTTCAGCACAGCCGCGCCGATCGCCCGGCGGCGCGCGCAGCGCACGGTCAACACGATCGCGGCGACGGCCAGGGCGATGTAGGCGCCGACGGCCGAGGCCGAGTGGACGATGCCGTGCCAGGACATGCGTTCGACCGGCCGGTCGGGGGTGCCGACCGGGAAGCCGTTCTCCGCGTCCATGGTGAACAGTCCGGCGGAGATCATCCCGACGCCGAAGACCGCGACGAGGACCGGTACCGTCCGTCGTCCGACACCTTCGGTCAGGGCGCGCGCGATGCCGGCGGCCAGGGCGAGAGCGCCGAGACCCGCGAGTACGAACGTGGTGATCTGGATCCAGCCGGCCCCACCGGTGGAGAGTTGGCTGATTGGGTGCCGGGTGATGTCGAAGCCCTCGCGGGTGGCCATCTGGACGCCCGCCGAGGCGAAGAACACCGGCCCGGCCAGCGCTCCGGCGATGAACAGGTGATCCGAGCGGCGCATCGCGGGGGCGGCGTCGGTGGTGACGGTGTTCGTCATGACTCCTCCTTGGTGGGTCCTGCCGGATACCTCGGTACCGAATCCCGGGTCTCGACACCTTCCAGGCGTGATCCACGCCACACGCGCCGGATGTCGAGGTCGGGTCGACGGCTTCGAGGTATCGGCGACCATCGACAAGAAGGAGGACGACATGTCCGAAAGCAACCAGCCGAGCGTCGAGCTCAAGGCCTTGGATCGCCTGGTCGGCACCTGGGCGGTGACCGGCGGGGCCGAGGGGAGCGTGCGATACGAGTGGATGCCCGGCGGGTTCTTCCTGAGCCAGCAGGTCGAGCTCACGCAGTTCGGTGAGCCGGTCAGTGGCCTGGAAGTGATCGGGAACCTCCGTCCGTTCGGCGAGCCCGCCGGCGCGGACGTGGTGTCGCGGTACTACGACTCGAACGGCAACACATTCGACTACGTCTACGAACTCGCCGGCGACACACTCACCATCTGGGCAGGGGCGAAAGGCAGCCCGGCGTATTTCCGGGGCACCTTCAACGCCGACGACACGGTGATGACCGGTGACTGGGTCTACCCCGGTGGGGGCGGATACACGTCGACCATGACCAGGGTCTGAGCCCGGAGGCTACCCGGGGTCGTACGCGGCGGCGCCCGCGTCGTGGGCGGCGGGCGCCGCGGTGGACCACCACCGCCGGACACACTCCTTTGTGGGAGACGGACGGACCGTCTCTGATCGGGGCGGCGTACTTCGGTTCGGCGCGGTAACGCCTGCGTGGTCCACTTCGACGACGAGGAACGGTGACGGCGCGGGCCGGGAGTGACCGGTCCTCGCGTTCGCGGCCTGTCACGTGGGCGTCGGCGCGCGTCGATTGGTGCACCAGCCCCCCGACAGCACTTCGCCCCGCCGCGTCATGGCCGGCGAGGCATCCAGGCCCGGGTCGGCCGACAGCATCCTCGACGAGGGGCCGGGCGCCGGTCGTTCACCCCGTGTCCGGCCGGGGTCGCAGGCCGAGCAGGACGTCCTGGACGAGATCGGCGCTGCGCCTGACGGCGTCGTCGCCGAAGCCCAGGAAGTGCCGGTAGTGGATAGGCGCGTAGAAGAGGTCGACCATCACGTCGGTGGATACGTCGGAGCGGAGTTGCCCGGCGGCGACGGCGGAATCCAGGCGGGCCCGGCACTGCGCGATGCTGGGCTCGAGGATCGTTTCGCGGAACGCCTTCATCAGCGCGGGGTCGTTCTGGGCCTCGCCCACGACGCCCTTGAAGGCCTCGCTGATCCGGCCGGTGATCAGCCGCCGGCTCACCGCGGTGATCTGGGTCGTGAGGTCGGCGGCGATGTCACCGGTGTCGGGGAAGTCGAAGTCGTCGCCGAGTTCCTCGTTCATCGCCTCCAGCACCACCGCGCCCTTGGAGCGCCACCAACGGTAGATCGTGGGCTTGCCCACGCCGGCCTGGGCGGCGATGGCCTCGATGGTCACCTTCGCGAAGCCCTTGCGGCTCACCAGGTCGAACGCCGCGTCGAGGATCGCCCGGCGGGCGCGCTCGCTGCGCCGTTCACTGTTCGGGTCGGGGGTCATGGTTCCCACTCTACCGCTCGCGTGACGTTACGTTTCGTTTTGACAAGTCGCTCGGGAGGATCTAACTTTCTTGGCGTTACGGAACGTTTCGTAACGTGATCGAGCGGGGCCCGGTACCGGATGCCGCCGAGACAAGGGGAGAGGTATGTCCAGCAACGAGAGCGCGACCACCGTGGGGCGCGTCGAGAAGATCGCGACCACGCCGGACTGGTACGCGCCGTATCGGATATCGCAGGCCGTCCGGGCCGGGGGCTTCGTGTACGTGTCCGGTCAGGCGGGGTTCGAGGAGGACGGGACGACCGTCGAGGGCGGGTTCCTGGCGCAGGGACGGCAGGCGTTCAGGAATGTCGCGCGGGTGTTGGATGCGACCGGTCTGGCCTTCGCGGACGTGATCAAGGTCGGCATCTTCGTGCGGGACATGGCGACGAATCTCCCGCACGTGATCACACTGCGCGGTGAGTTCCTGGCCGAGCCCTACCCGGCCGACACCATCGTCGAGGTCGTCTCGCTGGCCCGGCCCGACTGGCAGATCGAGGTCGAGGTCGTCGCGCTGGACCGGAGTGCCGCATGAGCGCCGGGGGCGTGAGGGGAGTGGCGCGGGACACGGACACGGCAAACGAGGGTGGAGAAATGCGGGAGTTGCTGGAGCCGTACCGGGCGGGGCGGCTGGAACTGGCCAACCGTGTGGCGATGGCCCCGATGACGCGCGGCCGGGCCGACGACGTGACGGGGGTGCCGAGCCGGCACGCGGCGACGTACTACCGGCAGCGCGCCGGAGCCGGGCTGCTGATCACGGAGGGCGTGTACGTCAACGCGCTCGCCAAGGGCGGCCCCGGCATCCCGGGTCTGGTGACCGACGCGCAGGCGCGTGGCTGGCGGGAGGTGACGGACGCGGTGCACGCCGGGGGCGGCACGGTCTTCGCCCAGTTGTGGCACGTGGGCCGGATGACCCACCCGCTGACGCTGCCGGACGGCGAGCTGCCGGTGGCCCCGTCGGCCGTCGCCATCGAGGGGAAGCAGATCTTCACCCGGGACGGGATGCTCGACCACGTGACCCCGCGTGAGCTGACGGTCGGTGAAATCGCCCGGACGGTCGGCGACTTCGCGAGTGCAGCTCGGCGTGCGATCGAGGCGGGCTTCGACGGCGTGGAGATCCACGGCGCGAACGGCTACCTCATCCAGCAGTTCATCGCCGACAACACCAACCTGCGCACGGACGAGTACGGCGGCTCGGCCACCGGCCGCCTGCGGTTCGCGATGGAGGTCGTCGAGGCGGTCGTCACCGAGGTCGGTGCGGACCGGGTGGGGCTGCGCATCTCGCCGGACAACGCCGAGAACCAGCTCGCGGAGGCCGACGCACGCACCACGTACCGCGCGCTGGTCGACGCACTGGACCCGCTGGGCCTGGCCTATCTGCACGTGCTGGAGAACGGTGCGTACGGAGCGATCGCGGACCTGCGGACGCGCTGGTCGGGGACGCTCGTCGCCAACACGAACGGTCCGGTGCCGAGCAGCCCCGGCGCGGGGGCCCGGCTGGTGCGGGACGGGCACGCGGACGTGGTCGCCCTCGGCCGCCTGTTCATGACGAACCCGGACCTGCCCGCCCGCCTGGCCAACGGCATCCCGCTGGCGGGGCCACCGACGGAGCACCTGTACGGGGGAGGGGCGGAGGGATACATCGACTACCCGGCCGCGACGGATGACCCCAAGGTCGCGGCAGTCGCATAATCGCCCGGTGCGCGGCCCCCACAGGGATGCTGTCGGCCGATCCGAGCCTGGTTGCTTCGCCCCGCCGCAACGCGGCGGGGCGAAGTGCCGGCAGGGGGATGGTGCGGGCCGCGGCGAACCTTCGGGGGATCCACACTCACCACAAGACGTACCGCCGCGACGGAGGGTCAGGCAGGGACATGTCCGGCCTCTGCCACGTCCTCGGCCTGTTCCACCAGCTCGCCACCCAGGACGCGGGCGACAGCACGAACGGGCTGGTCAATGAGTTGAACTCGCTGCTGGAGAGTATGGCCAACGTGTCCCATGTCCTCCGAGTCTCCTGGCGGTGGTTTGTTGTCAGCGGGTCGGAGTCGCGGTATGCCGATAGGAGGGAACGTCGCCTGCGCCTCGGGGCGCGTGGTGGTGCGTGACAGAACCGTCCGGTTCCCAGGAGTGTGGGTGCAGGGCGTGACGCCCCCCTTGTGTCGGGGTGCGGTTCCAGCGGTTCGGATCTGCGCGACTGCGATGGCGTGTCTCACACGCTGTCCCCGGCGTCGTTGTTCGCGCGTCGGGTGACCGACGGCTTGGACCCGAAGTACCCGCTGTTCGCCGTGTTCCCGCTGACCGGCGCCCACAGCGCCCAAGGCAGCCGTGCGGACGGGGTGGACTGGGGTCTGCCGGCGGCCGTGGTGTTCGTGGTCCCGCCGAGCCTGTACTACGCCCGCGCCGGAATGCGGCGCGGGCGCTGGACGGACCGGCACTCGAGCGTCACATCAAACGCCGTTCCGCGGGGCCGAGGCGACGATGCGCTGGTAGTCGTGCCGGTCACGCGGGACTTGGGGTTCCTCCAAGGCTCGGACCGAGACCGGTTCGCCGACGGGTCCGATCTCCGCTCCCATGATGTTCTCCCAGGCGAGACCTTCGGCGTAGAAGTCGATCCCGTACTGCGCGACGATCTTCGGCTGCCCGTCGACTTTCATCGCCCAGTACTGGCGTTCGTAGGCGATGGAGTTGTGCTCGTCCCCGCCGCCGACGTCGGCGGCGAAGCAGGTGCCCCATCCGGGTACCTCGTACTCCACCGCCACGTACAGCGGGCGGCGTACCGGTGTTGCGGCCCTCTTCGCGATCTCGGCCAGTCTCTCGGCCGACATGCGCCGGGGACGCATGAACGGGGACGTCATACTGGTCCCGGGTGAGGAGTACATGAAGGCCTCCGTACGCGCGACCCGCAGTTCGAGCCGATCGTCGGGCTCGGTGAGGTTGGCGACGTCCTGCGCGTACACCGCAGTAAGGAATTCCCGAAAGAAGGCCACGGCCTCGTCGATGTTCACGTCGGCTCTCGCTCTCGCCAAGAGCCGCACGTCTGGCTCCGACCGCATACGGTAGCGCACGCGCGGGCGGTGTCCGGGTTCGGTTGTGCACGATCTCCGAGGCCCGCGCCAGGGGTTGGCCGCAGACAGGGGGATCATCCACGCCTCGATGTCCGAACCTACCGCCGGGCCGCGGATGCGGGCCCGGAGCATGATCCGGCACGGACGTTTCTCGTCCTCCAGTCCACGCCCGACGGTGCCCCGTTGGCGACGGTTGAGGTGCAGCAGCAACTGCGGCTCGGTCGAAACCTTCCGCATGGCCGGGGGTGGCCACGGCGACGAACTGCGAGTGGTAGTCGGGTTGTTGCTCCGCCGTCCACGAGGAGTCGTCGGCCCCGATCGCGAGTAGGGACGCGGGGGCGTCGACGTAGTCGCGCCACCCACCCAGGTACTCGCGTGCGCGTTCACGGAACGTGATGGCGGTCTCCTTCCTCTCGTCTGTGAGGATTTCGCCGTAGGCGAGGCCGGAGTGGTCGTCGACGGCGTTGTGGAGGTAGGCGAATCCGGCGTTGGACCTGGTTTCGCGTCCGACGGCGCGTCGGGCGGCCCGGATATGGCTGGAGTCGATCCCGCGACCAGTCGAGCTGTTTGGCCGCGTGCGGTCTCGCGAGGAGAATCGCGTGCAGCCGATCCCACACGCCGGCCTCGTTCCAGGCCGCGAAACGACGCCAACACGTCATCCCCGATCCGAACCTCAACTCCTGCGGCAGGAACTCCCACTGGATACCCGTATGCAGGACGAACAGGGTCCCGCACCACGCGCGCCGATCCGGCACACGAGGCCGCCCGGGCACCGATCTCGGCGCCGGCTCGGGTAGCAACGGCTCGAACAGGGAGCACAGTTCGTCCGAAACGATCGACGGACGCGACTCGCCTCTGCGCACACCGGGCCCAACGACCGAACAAGCCGATAGTCACACCGAATTCACTATTGGTTGGGACCGCTTATCCGGACCCGCGGTCAGTTTCGTCCCTGGCCCCGATAGAGCTCGAGTTCACCGTCGAGCTCGACGGCGAGGACGGTCGCGTACTCGTCCTGGTCCTTTTCCGCAGGGGCGTTGATCCAGGTGATTCCGGGGACCTCGCCCAGGCCGCCGGTGACGTGGTGGCTCAATTCCGTGCCGGTGCCCACTACGGTCGCCTGCTTGACCCGGGTGCGCAGACCCTTGAGGGCGAGGTGCTCGCGATGGGTGCCGTAGCAGACCAGGTAGACGGTTCGCTGATCGGAGGAGAGGGTGCTGGGCCCGTAGTGGTGCCCGGGCGGCAGACCGGCGCCAGTGCCGTGGACGGCCGCATGGTGGCGGGCGATCCACGCGCCGAGGCCCTCCAGCCGGGCCGACTGCTCGGCGGTGATGCGGCCGTCGGCCATCGGGCCGACGTCGAGCAGCAGGTTGCCTCCCATGCCGATGGTCTCGGTGAAGTAGCGGACGAGCTGACGCACGCTCTTGTGGTCGTTGTCGGCGTGCCGATAGCCCCAGGAGTCGTTGATCGTCAGGCACAGCTCCCAGGGGCCCGTGGGCGCCCGGAGGGGGATGCCCTGTTCGGGGGTGGCGTAGTCGCCCCGGGAGAGCATCCGGGCGTTGAGTATGGTGTCCGGGTTCTCGGCGAGGATCATGTCGGCGAGCACGTCCGTGCGCCACTGCTGCTCGCTGCGCTCCCACTCGCCGTCGAACCAGAGCAGGTCGGGCCGGTAGCGCTGCATCAGTTCGCTGACCTGGCCGTCGCGGTAGGAGAGGTAGCGAACCCAGGCGGCGGGGTCTTCGCGACCGTCGGCGGGCTCGACCAGTGTGTTGCCGGGGATGTACGTGTGATGGGACGGGTCGGGGTGGATCACGCTGGCGTAATCGGGGTGGCTCCAGTCGGAGTGGGAGTAGTACAGGCCGACCTTCAGGTCCTCGCCGCGCAGGGCGTCGACGAATCCCCGGACGAGGTCTCGGCCTGCGGGGGTGCGCTTGGCGACGTTGAGGTCGCCGCACTCGCTGTCCCAGAGGGCGACGCCGTCGTGGTGACGCGCGGTGAGGACGGCGTAGCGCGCACCGGCACGCTTGAACAGCGCGGCCCACGCGTAGGGGTCGTAGCGGGCGGCCGTGAAGCCGTCGAGCTGTGCCAGGTACTGCTCGCGGCTGACGGTTCCGTCGTACATGGCCCAGGATTCCGGGATGCCGTCGACGGCATAGATCCCGTAGTGGACGAAAATGCCGAGCTTGGCATCGGTGAACCAGGGCTGCATGGGCATGGGGTGCTCCTTGAAGAAGGTGTGGGGAGGTGGGAGGGCGTCCGACTCAAGTGGTTGCTGATGTGCACAGTAGAACCAGATAGGTGCTCCTGACGTGGGCCAGGTTCACCAGTTACTGGTAATTTCTCACCATGGTCGAAACTTCGGCGAGGCATATCGCCCACCTGGACTCACCTCCGCGCGTGGCGCAGGTCGGGGTGGGAGTGCACGGGCTGGGGATCGAGCGTGAGGTGTTCCAGCTGCCCGAACTGTGGCAGCTGCACCTGTACCGCTACAGCGCCGAGTTGATCGTCGACGGGGTGGCCCACGAGGTCCGGCCCGGCTGTGCGAGC
Source organism: Embleya sp. NPDC025285 (assembly GCF_055558835.1). NCBI lineage: Bacteria > Bacillati > Actinomycetota > Actinomycetes > Kitasatosporales > Streptomycetaceae > Embleya > Embleya sp. NPDC025285. The sequence continues at coordinate 21,063 of NZ_JBVHLU010000077.1, read as the reverse complement.
CTCGTTCCACCCGGCGCGGTGGTGGAGTTCCGGTACCGGGGCCGCTCGGAGCACCTGTACGCGCACTTCGAGCTCGGGACCACCGGTACGCCTCACCGAGTACCAGCCGTGCTGGACTGCGGCGCGGAGGCGCCACATCTGTCGGACGCACTGCTGAGGGCCGTAGCGTGGCACTCGAAGACCCCGTTGCGGGCCGCCGCAGAGGTGTGGACAGTGCTGTGGGCACTGGCGGCCGGCGAGGTGCCACAGGCGGAGGAGCGCCATCCGGCACTGGCTGCGGCGCTGGCCCACATCGAGGTGAACATGGCGAGTCCGCTGACGGTTCCGGCCATCGCCCGGGCCGCGGGGGTCTCGCACAACCAACTCACCCGCCTGTTTCGCGTCGCCTTCGCCGAGACCGTGGTCGCCTATCTACGGCGGCGTCGCCTCCAGGTCGCCGCGCACCTGTTGCGGAACTCGACTCTGGCGATCCCAGCGGTCGCATCGCAGGTGGGAATTCCTGATCTGCAGGCCTTCAACAAGGCCTGCAGACGTGAACTGGGCGCTTCGCCACGCACTGTTCGTGCGGGGCACGACGACGAACACTGACTCGGCGACGCGGCAGGTCGTGGTACGGGCCGACGGGGGCGACTCGTTCCGGGACCACTGACCAGTCCAGGGGATCACCATGACAATGCGTACAGGCCGCACCGAACGCTCCAGCGGGCGGCGCCGCTCCGTGCGCTGCCCGAGCCGGTCACCGACCTCGACGAACCCCAGCGGTTGCGTTTTCGCAGACGGGCCGACTCTCACGGTGCGGTCATTCCGGCAGCGATCCGGTTGTGGTTTCGCGAAATCGCGGTCAGGGCTGGTCTTATGCGAACAGGTACTCCCTGCGTTCGAAGTCGATCGTCCAGGTGAAATGGCGGAGGTACCCCCACGAGATCAGCGCATCCACGCGGATTCCGCCCCAGTCGCCGAAGTCGCGCCAGACGCGATCCGTTACGGGGTAGGCGGTCATTCCCTCTCTCGATGCCGTGCCGATGGCAAGCGTGCCGGGGAGTTCGGCGAACCGGCCGGTCTGCGGCCTGGCCACTCCCCACCGGGCAAGGGTGCGCCGTGGCACGAGCATCGCCACCTGTCCCTGATCGGGGGTGAGCGCCACCAGGCCCGAGTCGACGAACAGGTTGACGCCACTGATCCCATCGACGCGACCACGGGCGATCATCAGGTGATCGCTCCACAGGCCGAACGGTGCCACGTGCTGTGCCGCACCGAGACGGGCCAGATGCCGGGCGCGGGCGATGTTGTCGCCACGGCGGGACAGGACGAGACGCCGATTCGGCGCGTCGACCGTCGTCAGGAAGCGCTCCAGAATGTTGGTGCCGACGATCGGCCCGAGCGGGACGTCGAAGGCCGCGGCCGGCGGAAGTCCCTTTTCATGCACGGCCACGGGCACATTGCGCAGACGGATCGTCCCGATCTCCAGATCGGCCAGTCCGTAGCCGACCCGGTGCCGGCCGAGCGCCGCGAACTCCCGTGCCGAGGCAATCGTGTCGATCCCGTGGGCGGCCGCAAGCTCCCGCGAAAGGTGCACGAATGAGCCGCCGGTGTCGAGGCGGAGTACGGTCGGTCGGTCATTGAGGTGCCCGGCGAAACCGGGCATGAACGGCGTGAGCGGGTCGTCGGTGAACGGGACGTCGACGACGCCGTCGATATCGATTCCGAGGGGCCGCTCAACGGCCAGGCGCAAACGTGCTCCGATCGCGCCGCGTCGCGCAAGGCCCCGTCGTTCCGCCAGCGTCACGGCGCCCGCGATGTCTCCTCGGTGGATGTGCGCGCACAGGATCGGTTCGTTCAGTTCATCGAGACGTTCGTAGCGAGGGGCGATCATCCGATGTGTGTTGATGGCGCCGTCGTAGTTGCCGAGCACGGAGTCGGCGAGAACGAGCACGTGCCGTGCTTCGTCCACGGCATGCCCCGTAGCGAGCAGGTTCGCCGCGAGTTCGCGGGCGAGCGGCAGATCCCCGGCCCGCCAGGCGTCCCAGGCCGGCTGCGCGACGCGGGTGGGCCGGGAACGCATGCCGAGTCGGCGTGTCACCGCCCGTCCGGCGCGCGCCAGTGCCTCGGTTCCTCGTGACACCCGTGTCACCCCCTCTCGTCCTTCGCGGGTGGCAGCCGAATCTCCTGCCGCCCGTCGGCCGTGACGTCCTCCCCGGGGTAGATGGCGAGGACGAGTTGATAGGGCCGACCGTCCTCCTGGTCGGCCGCCGAGAAGCGTTCGCCGAGCCGGACCAGCTCGTCGGCGAACGCGCTCGCGTCGCCGGGAGCGATACGAACGCCGAGTGTCAGGGCCACGATGGGGTCACTCGACTTGTCGGGCAGTCGCGCCAGCGCGGCCGACAACTCACTGCGGGCGAAGGTCAGCGCGATCTTGTGTGGTGCGGTCATGTCGGTCGGAGCGGGCGCGACCGTGAAACGCTCGGCTGACGCCGCGTAGTACTTCTCCAGGTTCCGACCCGTGTCCCGCTTCTCGACGAGGATCACCAAGCCGGCACTTTCCAGGATCCGGATGTGTCGGGTGAGGTTGGCGGGGTGGACGTCGAGCCTTCTGGCGACCTGCGTTGCCGTGGCGGCACCGTCGCGCAGGGCATCGAGGATCGCCATGCGTGTCCGGTGCAGGTACGCCGCAATCTCGGCCTCGGTAGTGAGAACTCGTCTCGTCTTACTAGACATACGACTAACGTTAGCACTAGTGCTAACGATATTGCTTCCCGCTCCGCCTCACCAATGGGGCCTGTGAGAATGGTGGGTGGGGGCAGGCGCAGCCAAGGACGGCTTCAGCTCGGCGTGGCAAGCGGGCCGGCGGCTTCTTGCGCTTGATCGCCGTGTCCTCGGCGAGCCGTCCGGGCCGGCGTTGATCAACCAGGTGGCCCGGCGGGCGGTGAGCGTCCGAGCTTGACTCTGAAGCTCCTACAGATGGTCAAGGAGCCGTCGACACTGCGGGGTCGCTCCTCGAGTCGCAGGTCAGGTAGCGGTAGCCCTCGCGCGCTACGAAGCGCTCGAGGCATCTGAAGATGTCCTTCGTCTCGAGTCGTTCAAGGGTGCGTCGTGCGACGTAGGCGCGGGTGCGTGGGTCGTGGCGCGTGCGGACGCGCACGATGGCGCGCAGTGCGCGGTGGCCTGGCGGTCGCTGCCGCGGTTGAGTCGGTGGCGGTCGGTGCACCGGCATTCTCACGCTCGTCCTCGCCGGCGGCCTCACCACCGCGAACATCGGCCGCCTTCGGATCTTCCATCCGCGTGTGCACCCGCCGGCCATGCTGATCCTCGGCGCGGGCGGCGCGCTGCTGCTGCCCCTCGTACCCGGCCACCCGGACGGCGGCACGGACATCCTCCTCGCCGTCCCGCCCGGCCGGCGCACCCTGGGCCGACTCGACCGGTCGGTCCACCACTTCGCCCGGGTCGACGGGCCGGCAAACGGTCTTGGGCGGCACCAGGACGACGGGCACCTTCGACAACACGCCGAACGCCGTCGACGAAAACGGCGTGGTCGTCATCCGCGACGCCCACACGGACGAACAACTGCCGGCCATGGCCGACAAATCCGCGAGAGTCACAGCGCATTCCTTCAGCCCGGACGGCGGCACCTCGCCGACCCCGCGAACATCAGTACGCGGCGGCGGGCTCGATGCTCGATCAGGTGGTCGCCTGGGGCACGGCCCTGCGATCACTGCGCTTGGGTGACGATCTCAGCCGTGTTCACCGCGCGTTCCGGGTCCGTGCATCGAGTCGTCGCCGGTTCCAGCGGATGCTTTCACGATGGGGTCGGTGCTCGCGAAGACGCCGGCGAGGGCGGCGGTGTGGACCGCGGCCGCAGCGCGGTCCGCGAGCGCGGTGTCGAGTGGCCGGCGCACGACGAGCATCCGGTAGTAGACCGGCGCGCCCAGCGCCGAGATGAGCTCGACGCCGTCGGTCTCGGCGGGCAGTTCACCGCGTGCGATCGCACGCTCGACGATCACCGCGGCGCCGGCGTTGCGGTCGGCGAAGAAGTCGTGCAGGGCGCGTTCCGCCACCGGATCCCGGGTGGCGCCCGCGACGATGGTCTCGATCAGGGTGCGGAATCGGATGTCGTCCCGGTACAACGCCACGATCGACCGCGACAGTGCCCGAAGGTCACCGTTCAATGATCCGGTGTCGGGAAAGGGAAGCTCGTTGAAACTGATCCACGTCAGGAGGTCCACGATCAAGCCTTCGACCGTGCGCCAACGCCGGTAGAGGGTGGCCACGTGCACACCGGAGCGACGCGCCACGTTCTCCATGGTGAGTCCGCCCCGTTCGGGCTCACCGAGTTCCGCCAACACAGCGCTCAGTACCTCCGCGCGGGTTCGCGCCGTGCGTCCACCGGGACGAACGGATCCGGGCGTGTGCGCTGGTTCACTCATGGCTGGCACCGGGCTCCACAACTGTCGGACAGTCGGACTGGCAGTACGCCCGCGGGGGGTACCCGTGTTCGACGGTGGCCATTCCCCGCGCCGGCGATTTCGGGGTGAGAGCCGAGTTGTTCGGGCGAGCGATACGGGACGGACGCGTGCGCGGGGAAGAAACACGTCTCGGACTCCCGTCGAGAGGGCCGACCGTCTCTCATCGGTAGCGCTCCACGGTATGCCTGTGTGGTCGGGGGCCGGGTGTTCCCGCGTTGATCGGGTAGCCCTCGAGCCAGGAAGCCCGAGGCAGGTCGATGGTGAACCATACGGCCTTCCCGTCGGGCAGCGGGTGCCAGCCCCAGGCGGTTGCGATTGCCGCCACGAGCGCGAGGCCGCGGCCCGAGTCCTTGAGTTCGACGAGGTCGGTGGTGTCGGTGGTGTCGGCGGCCCGGGGGTGAGCGTGGCCGTGGTCCTGGACGGCTACGGTGAACACGGATCGTTTCGGGTCGTGCACGAATCGCACGGTGACATGGGCTCCGGGTGCGTGTCGGACCGCGTTTCCGTGGAGTTCGGAAACCAGCAGAACGGCGTCGTCCACCACCTCTGCGGGAGCTCCGATGCCAGTCAGCCGGAGCCGGACGAAGTCGCGGGCGGCGCGGGCGGAGCGAGGATCGGAGGGGACGGTCAGATCCGCCGTCACGTCGCCGTCCGCGTTCTTGGCGCGCGGCGCCTCGGGCGAGCGCTCGGTGGGAGGAGGATCCGCCCGGCGGGTGCTCGGGAAAGCGGACCGGGCCATTGGGCAGGTGATCGAGTGATTCACGGTGGTCTCCGCGGCAGTGGGCTGTCGGATGGCTTCCTACTTGGCCCCCGTCCGGACGCGCCCCGGTCTCTCCGACGACCGACGAGGCGATGCCCTATATGGACACCTTAACGCGATATGTTTCGTATTAGAAGGCTATGACGATCTGGACATTCGAGAGGAGAGGAAGGAGGGGCGCCCGCGCGTGCTCCGAACCGGTCGACGGGCAGGCAGGACGAGGCACCGCATCGTCACCTGGTCATCTGCCGACTTCTTCGCGGCGTACGACGTGACCGGGCCGGTACTCGCCGCCCACGGCGACAAACTCGCCCGCGCCGTCCGGGGTGCGGACGACAGGGTCCTGATCAACCACCCCGTCCGATCCGGCCCGGTGGTGGCCGGCCCTGGTCCAGGGGCCGTGGGTGGTGGCGTCGCTGTCGATCCTGCGTTCCAGCCTGCACTGCCGGGGGCACTGCATTCGTGGATCGTGGTTGCCGCGTTCGCCGGCCTGTCCATGGCGCTGTCCCTCACCCACGCCCCCATGACCGTCCAGGGCGTCGTCGCCGTCCTTCCCGCAGTGGCGACCACGGTCTGTTTGCACCAACTCGTACGCCAGATCACCCTCACCCGACCACGCGGTTCCGGGGATCCGGCTTCGGCCCCGTCGTCGATCTGCGATACCGCGCCACCCGTGTTCCGAGGGTGGTGTCGTGGATTCCCACCTCGCGGGCGACATGGGTGATCGGTCGAGGACCGTCCAACACCGATACCAGGGATGCCGTTCCTTGCGACTGCCGGTCCAACTCGAACCGAAGGGCTGGACGACCTACGAACGGTGGGCGCGGGTGCATGTCGAGGTGCTGGTGCATCCGTGCGGCGTCGGTGGGTCCGGCGAAGGGCGGCTCGTCGATCCGGAGGGGCTCAGGCGCCGGCCCGCAGGACGCGCGACAGGCCGAGCGCCGCGGTGCGGACCGCGGGTGCAAGCTGGGCGGGCCGGAAGCGGGATCGGGGTACGGCGACCGAGAGCGCGGCCACGGCTTCCCCGCCGCTGAACACCGGGGCCGCTATGCAACTCACGCCCAGCGCCGACTCCTGGTCTTCGTAGGCCAGGCCGGACGCCTGGACCTGCTCGATGGCCGTTCGGATCCTGGCCGGCTCGGTGATCGAGTGTGGTGTCAGTCGCGGTAGCGGCGCGGCCAGCACCTCTTCGGTCAACTCGGGGCTGGAGAAGGCCAGCAGTGCCTTGCCGACACCGGTACAGGTCAGGGGCAGGCTGCCACCTATCCGCGACGGCATCAGCGGTGCGCCGTGGCCGTGGATGCGCTCGACGTAGACGACCCCGTGCCCCTCCCGGACGCCCAGGTGCACGGTCTCCCGGGTGGCCTCGAAGAGATCCTGGAGGAACGGCAGCGCTGTCTCCCGCAGGTCACGGCGGCGCGGAACCAGTGAACCCAGCTCGAAGAGCTTTCCGCCGAGCCGGTAGTGCGCCCCCGAACGTTCCAGCCAGCCCAGGGCCGTCAGGTCCGCCGCGAGCCGATGCACCGTCGGCTTGGGCAGGCCGGTCCGGGCCGCCATTTCTGTCAGCCGGAACGGGCCACCGGTGGGCTGGAAGCTTTCGAGTAGATTGACGGCTTTTTGGAGCATGCTCGTCCTGATCTCGTTCCGTGACACGGAACAGACCTTGCCAGGCCGAAGACGCCGCGTCTATACCGAGGGCCCGTGCACAACCCGCACCCCGCGTGACCCAGCGGAAGGACTCGCCATGCCGCCGCCCCCACCGTCCGATCGCCCGCCCGCCCACGATGGCGGCAGCCACTCCGCCGTCGATCGGGCCGCCGCCCTCCTGGCCACGGCCGCCCGCACCGGGGTGCCTTGCCCACCGGTGCGCCACCTGTTCGCGGCCGAGGATGTCGAGGCCGCCTACGCGGTGCAGCGCCTGGGCCTTGTCCGCGGCGAGGACGCCGGCCGCAGGATCGTCGGCCGCAAGATCGGACTGACGTCTGTCTCCGTGCAGCGACAACTCGGCGTCGACCAGCCTGACTTCGGAGCGTTGTTCGCCGATATGGCGGTGCCGGACGGGGGTTGTGTCCCAGCCGGCCGCCTGATGCAGCCGAAGATCGAGGCCGAGGTGGCGCTCGTGCTCGGTGCCGATCTGCCGTATCCGGACTGCACCGTGGCCGAGGTCTTGCGGGCGGTGGACTTCGCGCTGCCCGCGCTGGAAATCGTCGACAGCCGGATTGCCGACTGGGACATCGGCTTTGTCGACACCGTGGCCGACAACGCCTCCTCCGGTCTGTTCGTCCTGGGGGGCGGCGCTGTCCCGATGACAGCCTTCGACCCGCGCGAGGTGCGGATGACGATGACCCGGGACGGCAAGCGGGTGTCCGCCGGAACCGGGGCCGCCTGCCTGGGAAGCCCGCTCAACGCCGCCGCGTGGCTCGCCGACGCGCTGGTGCGCCGAGGCGATCGGTTGCGCGCCGGAGACATCGTCCTTACCGGCGCACTGGGGCCCATGGTGCCTTGCGCGCCGGGCGACCGTTTCGAAGCACACATCCCCCCGCTCGGCACGGTCCGTGTCGAGTTCGGCACGGAAGGAGCAGACCGTTGACGGCACCGTCGACAGACCCGCCGAACGAAGCGCGAGGCGCCGCCGCACCGCCCGCGACGCGCACGAAGGTCGCGGTGATCGGGTCGGGCAATATCGCCACCGACTTGATGATCAAGCTCTTGCGGCTCTCTCCGACTCTGGAGATCGTCGCGATGGCGGGGATCGACCCCGGCTCCGACGGCTTGGCCCGCGCCCGTCGGTTGAAGGTCGCGACCACGCACGACGGCGTCGACGGGTTGGTGGCTCTGGACGAGTTCGCCGGGGTGGAACTCGTCTTCGACGCCACCTCGGCAGGCGCCCATCGCCGTCATGACGAGGTGCTGCGCGGCTTGGGGCGTACCGTGATCGATCTGACCCCGGCGGCGTTGGGCCCCTACGTGGTGCCGCCTGTCAACGGGGACGCGCATCTGGCGGCGCCGAACGTCAACATGGTCACATGCGGGGGGCAGGCCACCATACCCATCGTGGCCGCGGTCGGCGCCGTAACTCCTGTGCACTACGGGGAGATCGTCGCCTCGATCGCCTCGAGATCAGCCGGCCCCGGCACCCGTGCCAACATCGACGAGTTCACCGAGACCACCGCCTCGGCCATCGAGAAGGTGGGCGGCGCGGCGCGGGGCAAGGCGATCATCGTCCTCAATCCGGCCGAACCACCGTTGATCATGCGGGACACGGTGCACTGCCTGGTCGGCGACTGCGATAGGGAGGCGATCGCCGCCTCGGTGGAGGAGATGGCCGGTCGGGTCCGCGCGTACGTGCCCGGCTACCGCCTCAAGCAGCGGGTGCAGTTCGACTCGGTCGCGGCCGACGATCCGCTACGCGGCCTACTGCCGCCCGGCAGCGGGTCCGGAGCGACGAGAGTCTCGGTGTTCCTCGAGGTGGAGGGCGCGGGGCACTACCTGCCGGCCTACGCGGGGAACCTCGACATCATGACGTCGGCAGCGCTGCGCACCGCCGAGCGTATGGCCGCCCATCGGAAGAGTGAGAGGGCCGCACGATGACCGCCACCGCACCGTCCCTGTACGTCCAGGACGTAACCCTGCGCGACGGCATGCACGCCGTCCGCCATCGCTACTCCGTGGGACAAGCGAGTACGATCGCCGCCGCGCTGGATGCGGCGGGGGTCGCCGCGATCGAGATCGCCCACGGCGACGGGCTGGCCGGTTCCAGCATCACCTACGGCGTCGGCGCCCACACCGATTGGGACTGGATCGAAGCCGTCACCGCCGCCGTCCGGTACGCGGTGCCCACCACGTTGCTGCTGCCGGGCATCGGCACTGTGCGGGAGCTGAAACAGGCCCATGCACTGGGCATCCGGTCGGTACGGGTTGCCACGCACTGCACCGAGGCCGACATCGGCGCCCAGCACATCGCCGCCGCCCGTGAACTGGGCATGGACGTAGCCGGTTTCCTGATGATGTCCCACATGGCCGAGCCCCCCGAACTGGCCCGGCAGGCCAAGCTGATGGAGAGCTACGGCGCCAACTGTGTCTACGTGACGGATTCCGGGGGCCGGCTGACCATGGACGGCGTACGGGATCGCGTCCGCGCGTATCGGGACGCCCTCGACCCGGGCACCGAACTGGGCATCCACGCCCACCACAACCTCGCCCTGGGGGTGGCGAACACCGTGGTGGCCGTCGAGAGCGGAGTGACCAGGGTCGACGCTTCACTGGCAGGCCAGGGCGCGGGGGCGGGCAACTGCCCACTGGAGGCGTTTGTCGCGGTGGCCGATCTCATGGGCTGGCATCACGGTTGCGACCTCTTCCCGCTCATGGACGCCGCCGACGATCTCGTCCGCCCTCTCCAGGATCGAGAAGTCCGCGTCGACCGCGAAACCCTCACCCTGGGTTACGCGGGTGTCTACTCCAGTTTCCTGCGCCATGCCGAATCCGCAGCTCGGCGGCACGGGTTGGATACCCGCGCGATCCTCGTCGAAGCCGGTCGCCGCGGCATGGTCGGGGGTCAGGAAGACATGATCACGGACATCGCGCTCGACCTGACGGCGCGAGGCGCCGGGGACCCCGCAACGAGCGCCTCGGCCGTCGCGGAAGATTAGCTGCTATCAATGTATTGATTACAGTCTTTTCATGTTCCATACTCCAACCATCGACGCATCCCGTCGGGTCAGGAGGCACAGGAATGAAGACCTCGTGCAGGCACACCGCGGGCACCTACGGGCCCCTCCGGCCGGCCGTGACGTTAGGCGGCCGCACCCCGGCCCCCATCCGAGACGCGGCCGACTCCCGACCGCGCGGAACCGAAGGAATGCCAAATGGCCGAGTGGACCATCGAGACGGCTGTCGATGAACTGCTGAGCAGGGAGCGGCGGATTCAGGACGGCGGCCGGATCACCGATCAATGGCCGGACCTCGACCTGGACACCGCGTATCGGGTCCAGGACGCGCTTCTGGACCGCAAGACGCGGGCCGGTGAGCGTGTCATCGGGGTGAAGCTGGGCTTGACCTCCCACGCCAAGCAGCAACGCATGGGCATCGACTCGCCGTTGACCGGGTGGCTCACGGACGCCATGTCGCTGCCCGCAGGCCCTCCTGTGGCGCTGGACGGGATGATCCACCCCCGGGTCGAGCCGGAGATCGTGTTCACCATGGGCCGGCGGCTGGCCGGTCCCGGAGTGACGCCGGATCAAGCGCTGGCCGCGGTCGCCACCGTGCACGCCGGGTTCGAGGTCATCGACAGCCGGTACCGCGACTTCAGCTTCGCACTGCCGGACGTGGTGGCGGACAACGCCTCCTCCTGCCGCTTCGTCGTCTCCGGCGAGGCGCTGGCACCCGGCAGACTCGACCTCGCCACCGAACAATGCCGTCTCGACGTGGACGGCGAGACCGTCGCCGTCGCCACCGGCGCCGCCGTCCAAGGCCACCCGGCTGCGGCCCTGGCCCTGGCCGCCAACGGCCTTGCGCGGCGCGGGTTGGCCATCGAAGCGGGCTGGACCGTGCTGACCGGCGGGCTGACCGACGCGGTCGTTCTGACACCCGGCACGCGGATCACCGCGGAATTCGGCACGCTCGGCACCCTGGTGCTTTCCGGGGCCATCTGACGGTTCGTCGAGTCCGCCTCCGCTTTCCCCGACCACCACGGGACCGCCCGACAGCGCGCCCCGTCCGCACCACCCGGCCGCCGACCTGCGGCGCCGATCATCCCACCACGCGCACTGCTGCCCTTCCGATTTGGAATCCGCCCCCTCCCGGATCAGTCGTGGCGTTTCGGCCGGGGCGGCGACAGCGCCCGTTTGCGATCCGCGGGCGGTATTCCAGGGCGCTACCCGAAGCATGAGAAGTAGGGAGTCCGGTATGTCATTCTCACGGCGCAAGAGATCGATCGCAGTCGCGGCCACAGCCGCATTGGCCTTCGCCGCCACGGCCTGCGGGTCAAACGGGGGCGGCGACAAGGGGGCGGGTCCGACCCGGATCAAGCTGGGCGTCATACCCATCATCGATATAGCCCCGGTGCAACTCGGCATAGAGAAAGGTTTCTTCGCCGACCAGAACCTGGAGGTCCGCACCCAGAACTCGCAGGGCGGCGCGGCGATCGTCCCCGGCGTCGTCAGCGGCGACTTCCAGTTCGGCTACTCCAACATCGTCAGCCTGCTGATCGCCAAGAGCAAGGGCGTCCCGGTACGCATGGTGTCCGTGGGCGCCCGGGCCTCCGGCGACGAACTGGACGACGGATCGGGCCAGTTGATGACCAATGACCCGAACATCAAGACCGTCGCGGATCTGGCGGGCAAGAAGATCGCCGTCAACACCCTCCGGGGTATCAACGAGGTCGCCATCCGGTCCACTCTGAAGAAGAACGGTGTCTCGGGCGGCGTGGCGCTGGTCGAGGTGCCCATCCCGAACATGCCGGCCGCACTCCACTCCGGCCAGGTGGACGCCGCCATGCTCGGCGAGCCGTTCACCACGGTCGCGGAGAACCAGGGTGCGCACCCTCTTCCGGTCAACTACGCCAGCATGGGCCACGGGCTGCCGTTCGCGGCCTGGTTCGCCTCCGAGCCCTACGCCGCCAAGAATCCTCAGGTGGTGCAACGCTTCACCACCGCCCTCGAACAGTCTCTGCGATACGCCCAAGCCCATCCGGACGAGGCGCGTGCCGTCCTGAACCGCTACCTCAAACTCGACGACGGCGTCGGAGCCAAGGTGACGCTGCCCGGCTGGGACCCGACGACGAACCGGGACGAAATCGAGACCCTCGCGCGGCTCGCCGTCGATACCGGCTTGATCGACAATCTCAAGCCGCTCGATCAGTTGATGAACAAGTAGCCCACCAAGCCCAGTTCGAGGAGTCGGAGATGGATGTGAAGCTTCAGCCGCGCGGCGGGACCCGGCGGGCGGACGCGCCACCGGCCGCCGCGAAACACCCGCCGGGGACGGATGCTTCGGACGGCCCCGGCCGCGCCTCCGCGATCCACACGTCCCGCGCCCGCGCCTGGGCGCGGACGGTTCCGGACCCGGCGCTCGGGGTGCTCGGCATCGTGTTGCTGGCCGGCATGCTGGAAGCGCTGCCACGCCTGGGCATGGTCTCGGCGGACTACCTGCCGCCCTTCAGCGACATGGCCGCGGCGCTGGCAGACGAAGCCGACGAGCCCTCCTTCTGGCAGGCGGTGCTGGACACGCTCAAAGGCTGGGGGTACGGGCTGGCCATCGCGGTCGGCGCGGGAGTCGTCCTGGGACTGCTCATCGGCAGCATCGAAGTGCTGCGCAAGGCCACCGCGTCGACCATCGAGTTCCTCCGCCCGATCCCCTCGGTCGCACTGGTCCCGTTGGCCGTGCTGGTCTACGGCACCGGTCTGGAATCGAAGCTGCTACTGGTGGTGTACGCCTCGTTCTGGCCGGTGTTGCTCCAGATGCTGCACGGGGTTCAGGACGTCGACCCGGTGGCGAGCGACACGGCCCGCAGCTATCGACTCACGCCGTGGATCCGGCTGCGCCACCTGGTCTGGCCGACCGCACTTCCCTACCTCGTGACGGGCATCCGGCTGGCCGCTTCGGTGGCGCTGGTCCTGGCCATCAGCGCGGAACTTCTCATCGGCAGCCCCGGCCTGGGCAGCGAGATCGCACTCGCACAGTCCAGCAACGCGGTACCCACGATGTACGCCCTGGTCATCGTGACCGGCGCGCTCGGGGTCCTGGTGAACGTACTCGCCCGGGTGCTCGAAAGGCGCGTGCTGTTCTGGCACGCATCCGTGCGGACGGAGGCTGCGACGTGAGGACGCTCAAGAACGGTGTCAAGGGCCTGCTCTACGTACTCGGGCTGCCTGTGGGGTTGTTGGCACTGGCATGGTGGATGGCCGCCCGAAGCGACAGCTTCTACTACCCGACGCTCGACGAAGTCCTGACCGCGTTCGGTGACACGTGGTTCTCCGCACGGATCGTCGACGACGTCCTGCCCAGTCTCGCCAGACTGGCGGTCGGTTACCTCGGGGCGGTACTGCTCGGCGTGAGCCTGGGCGTGCTGCTGGGGTCCCATCGTCGGTCCAGGGCACTGCTCGAACCGGTGCTGGAGTTCTTCCGCGCCATTCCGCCACCGGTGCTCATTCCGGTGCTCATGCTCTTCAGCGGCATCGGCGACACCATGAAGGTTGCCGTGATCATCGCCGGTTCCGTCTGGCCGGTGCTGCTCAACACCATCGAAGGGGTCCGGGCGATCGACGACGTGCTCGTCGACACGGCGCGCTGCTACCGGATCACCGGAGCCGCCCGGCTGCGGCGGTTGGTGCTGCCGGCCGCGAGCCCGCAGATCGTCGTCGGAATGCGGCAGGCGCTGTCCATCTCGCTCATCCTCATGGTGATCAGCGAGATGTTCGCCAGCTCGAACGGAGTCGGCTTCGCGATCGTGCAGTTCCAGCGGAGCTTCGCCATCCCCGAGATGTGGAGCGGAATCCTGCTCCTCGGCCTGCTGGGCTTCGCCCTGTCCCTGCTGTTCCGCCTGTTCGAGTCCCGGGTCCTCGGCTGGTACCACGGGCTCCGCCGTTCCCAAAGGGGAGAGAGATGACCAGCACCGACGCGGCCCCCGCCGCGACCACGGGCCCCACGAGCCCGGTACTGCTCGATGTCCGGAAGGTGCGGAAGACCTACGAGAGCGCCGGGCGGAGCGTGGAGGCGGTGCGTGACCTGACGTTCGGCATCCGCACCGGCGAGCTGGCCTGTATCGTCGGCCCCTCCGGGGCCGGCAAGACGACCCTGCTCAAGTGCGTCGCCGGGCTCCTGGCGCCCTCCGACGGTGAGGTGCGGCTGAGCGGCCGCCCGGTCCACGAGCCACCGAAGGACATGGCCGTGGTCTTCCAGGAGTACGGCCGCAGCCTGTTCCCCTGGATGACGGTTGCACAAAACGTCGCCTTGCCGCTGAAGCAGAAGAAAGTACCGCGTCAGGAACGCGACCGGCTCGTGACGCAGGCTCTGGAGTCGGTCGGGCTCAAGGATGCGCCCGCCGCCTATCCCTGGCAGCTCTCCGGCGGCATGCAACAGCGAGTGGCGATCGCCCGCGCCGTCGCCTACCAACCCGCCGTGTTGCTGATGGACGAGCCGTTCGCCGCCGTGGACGCGCAGACCCGCGCGGAACTCGAGGACCTCACCCTATCGTTGTGGCGCGACCTGGACATGACCGTGCTCTTCGTCACCCACGACATCGACGAGGCGGTGTACCTCGGTCGGCGGGTTCTGGTGCTCTCTGCGTCCCCGACCGTGGTGATGGAGGACATCGCCGTCGATCTGCCCGACGAACGCGAGCAGTTGGCCACGCGCGCGCTACCACGCTTCGCGGAGCTGCGCGCGCACGTCTACGAACAGATCCAGCGCGCCAAGGTGTTCCACACCGCGGCCGCCGCGGCCGGGGATCCGGCATGACCGCGGGGGAGCCGGACGGGACCGGCGTCTTCGTCGACACCATGGCGGAGCTCACCTGGTACGAGGTGGAGCGGGCGGCCCGGGACGGCGCCGTCCTGCTGTGGGCGTTCGGCGTGATCGAACAGCACGGCCCACACCTGCCGACGGGTACGGACGTCTATCTGCCCAGCGCCCGGCTGCGCGCCGTTCGCCGCCTGCTGGCACACCGGGGCATCGAGGCGCTGATCGTGCCGCCCTATTACTGGGGCATCAACGTGGTCTCCGGCAGCTTCCCCGCGTCGTACGGCATCCGGCCGGAGCTGATGCGGGAGGTCATGGCCGACCTGCTCGCCGGGATGGCCAGGGACGGCTTCCGGCGCGTCTTCTGCTTCTCCGGACACGGCGACGCGCTGCACAACCGGACCCTGTACGAGGGTGTGCGGGTCGCCCGTGAACGCTGCGGCATCGACGCCAGCTTCGTGCTCGAGCCCGCGCTGGTCGACCGCCTCGGCCTCGACCCCGGCGACCGGTGTCTGACGGTGCACGGCACCGATCCGGCGGACTCCGAACCGGTCGGGGGAGTGGAGCAGCCGCAGTACGCCGATGTGCACGCCGGGCGCGCGGAGACATCGGTGATGAGGCACCTGCACCCCGACCTCGTCCGCGAGGACGTCCGGGCGGGGCTGGTCGCCACCGACCTGGGGCCTGCCGAACTGGCCGTGTGGCGGCGGGGGTTCGACGATGCCCGGCGCACCACGCCGCTCGGCTACTGCGGTGATCCCGCCGCGGCCGACCCCGACGAGGGCCGGCGAGCCCACGCCGCGTCCGCCGAACTGGCCGCGGACGCCATTCGGACCCGGCTTGGGCTCGGCCGAAACGCGGCCGGCACCGGATCCGCGAGTGACTGAGAGAACACGAAGCGACGCCCAATCAGATATATTCATTATTAGATTTCAAGAGACGGAGCGCAGGAGCGAATGGCGCAGATCAGCATGGCCATAGCCGCCAGTCACACCCCTGGCCTCACCGGATGGTTCGACAAGGCGCCCGAGGCCGACCGACTCGTGGTCAGGCGCGCGTACGACACGATCCACGAAGCGGTCGTCGCCTCACGGACCGACGTGCTGCTCGTGGTCGGCAACGACCACGTGGCCAACGCACGACTGAGCGACTACGCCGACTTCACCGTCGGTCTCGCCGAGCGGCACTCCGGCCCCGACGAGTGGTTCAAGCCCTGGCTGCGCGTCGCGGACTACTCGCTGCCCGGCGCCCCGGCGGTGGCCGGTGCCCTTTTCGAGGCCCTGAAGGACAGCGGCCCCGACATCCGCGCCGAACACGGCAACCTACGGTTCGACGACAATCTCTCCGTCCCCGCGGCGATGGCCGATCTGGCCGGCACCGGCGTGGCGGTGATTCCCATCCTGCAGAACTGCACGGTTCCCCCGGTGCCCGACGAACGCGTCTGCTACGCCTTCGGTCAGGCACTGGGTGAGGCCATTCGCACCACGCTGCCCGCCGGACTCCGAGTCGGGCTGTTCGGTTCCGGCGGTCTGAGCCACGAACCCGGCGGCCCCCGCTACCTGGAGATCGACGAGGAGTTCGACCACTGGTGGCTCGACTTGCTGGAAGACGGGGACCACTCCGAGATCCTGGCCCAAGCGACGTTCGAGCGCATGGAGGAAGCCGGCTCCGGGGGCACCGCCGAACTCCTCTCATGGCTGGTCGTGATGGGCGCCATCGGACCGCGGCCCCTGACTCGTCTGGGCTATGCGGCAGTCGACGAGTGGCGTTGCGGAGTCGGCGCCGTGCAGTGGCTCCTCGGTTGACACCCCGCCGACGACACGAAAGGACGAACCGCTGTGGCGCTTGACCGTTTCAACCCGCTCCTGCGGGCCAACGACCTGGTGCAGGATTTGAAGTGGAACGGCGAACTGCGGGCCCGCTTCGAGTCACACGAGGCCGAGGTGCTGGCCGCCTATCCCCTGACCGACGAGGAACGCACCGCCATTCGCGAACGTGACTACCGCCGGCTGCACGAACTCGGCCTGCACCCCTACCTCCTCGCGCAGCTTGCCCGGCTCGTCCACGGCACCGGCGAGAAGGCCGGCAGTTCCGAGGCCGCCACCATGCTGCTCCGCTCCCTGCTCGGTGACGACTACGAGACCTACATGGCGGAACGCAGTGAGTGATCAGCCCACCGGTGCGGTGATCCCACGACAGACGCCGGTCGTCGACATCCACACCCACGCCATGCCGATGCCCTTCCTCCGCCAACTCGAACGCGAGGGCCTCGCAGACCTGTCCGGCGCCGCGGAACACGTGCTGACCCTGGACCCGGCGCTCTGCGGCTTGCCTCCGGACGCGCGGGTGCCGTTCGCCCCCGAGCAGCACGACATGGCCCGCCGACTGGCGCTGCTCGACACCACCGGCGCGGACCACCACGTGGTCGCCGCCCCGCCGTTCCTCTTTGCTTCCGAGTCCGACGACCCGCGCCTGGTTCTGGACGTCACGCGGCGTTCCAACGATGCCCTCGCCGAATTCGTTGCCGGCTCGGGCGGTCGGCTCTCCGCTCTCGCCACGGTGCCGGTCGGCCTCCCGGGCTCGGCCGACGAACTCGCCCGCTGCCTCGATCGGCTCGGCATGGTCGGTGCCACGATGGGCTCCTTCGGCGGCGGACGAGAACTGGACGACCCGATCAACGAGGAGCTGTGGACGGCGCTGGCCGAGCGCCGCTGCTTCACTCTCCTGCACCCCAGCAGGGTCTCCTCCCGCGACCGGCTCGCCGACTATCACCTGGTGCAGCTGCTCGGCTACCCGGTCGAGACCGCGCTGGCCGCGTCTCGGCTCATCTTCGGCGGCGTACTCGACCGCCACGACCTCGTGCTGTGCCTGGCTCACGGCGGTGGCTGCGCTCCCGCCCTCGGTGCCCGCCTGGACCTCGGATGGCACCGCAAGCCGGTGGCCCGTGTGGTGCGGAACACGCCCACCGACTACCTCCGCCGGCTCCTCTACGACACCGCCGTTTTCGATGTCAGGGCACTGAGCCGACTCGTCGAGGACATGACCGCCTGGAACGTACTACTCGGCACGGACAGCCCCTTCGACCTGGTCGACCGCAGCCCGGTGCAAACGGTGCGGGCCGTCGGGCTCGACGAGGACCAGGAGGCGGCGATCCTCGGCGGCAACGCCGCCGCCCTGCTGCCCGCGCTCGGCCTGACGCCCACCCTCGGCCGACCCATCGACGGTCGGCCGGCTACTCTCGCGAATTCACTCCGACCAGTTGAAGGACACCTGCCATGAGCAGCCAGGACACCACGGTTGAGTTTCGCCAGGCATCGCGCGCCGAAGCGGTGGCCAAGCGGATCGAGACGCGGATCGCGGAGCAGAATCTGCCCAGCGGCTACCGGCTCGGCACCAAGCAGAGCCTTCGTCAGGAATACGACGTGGCGGTCGCCACGCTCAGCGAGTCGATTCGGTTGCTCCTCTCGCGCGGCACCATCTCGGTCCGCCCGGGTGTGAAGGGCGGCATCTTCGTCGCCTCGCCACCCGCTCTTGTTCGCCTCGGCCGCAAGATGCTCGAACTCAGCGGCGACTCGGTCTCCGTCTCGGACTGTCTGGTGGTCCGTGACACGCTGGAGCCCTTGGTCGCCCAGGAGGCGATGCGGCACCGCACTGCCTCCGACGTGGCCGAACTGCGCCGGCTGGCGATGGCGATGGCGACCAAGGGGCTGGACACCGCGGGCTACCTGGCCGCCAACTGGGCGCTACACCGCCGGATCGCCGAGATCACCCCGAACCAGATCCTGCGCCACACCTACATCTCCCTGCTGGAGTTCGTGGAGAGCCGCCTCAAGGGTGTCACCGCCGACGAGCCGACGGAGGTGAACGCACTCGGCCCCGAGGTCCACCGAGAACTGGTCGAGGCCATCGCCGACGGCGACGCCGACCGCCTGACCCGCGTACTGGACGCGCACGCCTGCCTCACCGTCGCCCACCGGGGGACCGCATGACCGCCCCTGGTACCGCATTGCTGGTGATCGACATGCAGAACGACTACTGCCACCCGGAGGGCGTGTTCGCCGCCGCCGGCCTGCGGGTGACCGACCCCGAGGGGCTCGTAGCCGGCATCAATTCCCTGGTCGCGGCGGCGCGTTCGGCCGGCGCGCCGGTCATCTGGGTGCGGATGGAGTGGCAGGACCGCGGCGACGTGGGCCTGCTCGCCGAACGCAGCCCCTTTCTGCGCGAACGCGGGCTGCGGCGTGAAACCTGGGGCGCCGAGCTGATGACGGGGCTGGACCGACGGCCCGAGGACCATGAGGTGGTCAAACCCCGGTTCAGTGCCTTCCATCGCACCGGGCTCGAACAACTGCTGGCCCGGCTCGGTGTCACCACCCTGGTGCTGGCCGGGGTACGCACCGACTTCTGCGTCGAGTCAACCGTCCGGGACGCCTTCTTCCGCGACCTGCGGGCAGTCGTGGCCCGAGACGCGGTTTCCGGGTACTTCGACGACCTGCACGAGAACAGCCTGCGGGTCATGGGCACCGTCTTCGCCGAGGTGGTGCCCGCCCCGACGGCCGCCGAGATCCTGGCAGGCCGCCGACGGCCGGCCTGAACACCACCACGACAGCACAGGCCAAGCACGACTCGAGCGCACGCGTGATCTGAGAGGAAAGCGCCATGCCCCTGGTCGAAGTGACCCTCGTCGAGGGCAGAACCCCCAAGCAGCTGCGCGCCCTGATCGGCGGCATCACGGACGCCGTGGAGCAGACCATCGGCGCACCCCGGTGCAACATCCGCGTCATCCTTCGCGAAGTCCCCGCCACGCACTGGGCGAGCGGTGACGTGACCATCGAAGAAAAGAGGAACGAGCACCATGGACCTGATCCCACACCTCATTGACGGCCGCGAGACCGAGTCACGCGGCGCCGCCCGGTTCGACACGGTGGACCCGTGGACCCAGGAACCCTGGGCCCAGGTCGCGCTCGGCGGCGCGGACGAGGCCGGCGAGGCCGTCGCCGCAGCCCGCCGCGCCTTCGACACGGGGCCGTGGCCGAGAATGGGCTTCGCCGAACGCGGCGCGATCCTGCACCGTCTCGCCGATCTGATCGACGAAAACAGCCATGAGCTGGCGATGGCCGACACCACGGACATGGGCAAGCCCATAACCGACAGCTCCGGCAAGGACGTTCCCCGGTCCGCCATGAACTTCCGCTTCTTCGCCGACCACGCCCGGATGACCGCGGCAGACGCGCTGCCCATGGACAGCGGTCACCACGCCTACTCCCGATTCGAGCCGGCAGGCGTCGTCGCCGCCATCGCGCCATGGAACTTCCCGCTGATGTTGGAGACTTGGAAAATCGCTCCCGCGCTCGCCTGGGGGAACACGGTGGTCCTCAAGCCCGCCGAGGACACCCCGGCCTCCGCCACCATCCTGGCGCGACTCGCCCTGGCGGCCGGCATGCCACCGGGCGTCCTCAACGTCGTGCACGGCTTCGGCCCCGGTTCGGCGGGTGAGGCGCTGACCAACGATCCCCGAGTGGACCGCATCACCTTCACCGGGGAGACCGGCACAGGTCGGGCGATCGCCCGGGCCGCCGCCGCCAATCTCACCCCGGTGAGCCTGGAACTCGGAGGCAAGGGCGCCAACGTGGTCTTCGCCGACGCCAACCTCGATTCCGCCGTCGCCTGGTCGGTCAAGGCCATCTTCGGCAACGCGGGACAGGTCTGCCTCGCGGGGAGCCGCCTTTACGTCCAGCGGGAGATCTACGACGCGTTCCTGGCGCGATTCTGCGCCGCGGCCGAAGCCCTCGTGATCGGCGACCCCAAGGACCCGGCCACCCAACTCGGCCCGCTCGCCTCGCAGGAGCACTACAAGAAGGTCCGCTCTTTCGTGGAAGGCGCGCCCGAAGACGGGGGCACCATCGCGATGGGTGGCCTGGGCGACGGCTGGGTGGTACGTCCCACCGTCATCACCGACGCACCCTCCACGGCGCGGGTCTGCCGGGAGGAAGTGTTCGGGCCGGTGGTTGTGATCACCCCCTTCGACACCGAGGCGGACGCCGTGGCTGCGGCCAACGGCACCCCCTACGGCCTCAACGCCATGCTCTTCACCGAGAACCTGTCCCGGGCCCATCGAGTCGCCGCGGCCCTCAAAGCCGGTACGGTATGGGTCAATTGCTTCTTCGTGCGCGATCTCCGTGCCCCGTTCGGCGGCGTGGGAGACTCCGGTGTCGGACGCGAGGGCGGCAACTTCAGCCGGGAGTTCTTCACCGAGCCGAAGGCGGTCGTGATGGCCGTCGACGGGGCCTGAAACCCCCTACGGACGCCACGCCCCGGGCGGGGGGGGGGGGGGGGGCGCTCGCGGCGGGGGTGGGGGGGGAGGGAGCGCCCCCCTCCTTTCTCCTCTTG